>CAMJKR010000349.1 GCA_946406415.1 uncultured Selenomonadales bacterium
TTTATTGTGTAAGAAAATTTTTTCGCCTAAATCGCAGGATACTGTCGCGTTGACAGCTTATCTGTTCGTGGCTACTAATTTATTAAAGCTTTATGCAAAAAATTTGGAGGTTGAAAATTGAAAATCACAGGTTTAACTGATGCGCAAGTCCAAGAGGCAAAAGCTAAGTTCGGCGACAACAGCATAACCGAACAAGCTCGCGAGGGCTTCTGGGACAAGCTCAAGGGAAATTTCGACGACCCGATAATAAAAATTTTAATCTTCGCGCTGGTGCTCAACGTATTTTTTGCGTTCATGGGCAAGGCGGAATGGTATGAATCCGTCGGTATAGCAATGGCGGTTTTGTTGGCAACTTTGGTATCAACTTTTTCCGAATACAAAAACGAAAGCGCGTTCCAAAAATTGCAGGGCGAGGCGTCGCTGATAAAGTGCAAAGTTTATCGCAATGGCGTCGTAACAGAAATTCCGATTAACGATATAACAATGGGCGATTGCGTCCTGTTGCAGACGGGCGATAAAATTCCTGCCGACGGCGTGATTATTGACGGCTCAATAAACGTTGACCAATCCATTTTGAACGGCGAGGCTAAAGAGGAAGAAAAAATTCCTGCGCCCGACGAGGCAACCGATGCCGCCTCTGCTGAAAGTACAGACTTTTTAAATCCGCACAAAGTTTTTCGCGCGGCAGTTGTGGCGGGCGGTTCAGCCGTCATGAGGACAGTTACACTCGGCGACAATACTGTTTACGGAAAAATCGCCGGCGAACTCCAAATTGACGAAGACCGCGATACTCCGTTAAAAATAAAACTCACTGACCTCGCGGGGCAAATTTCAAAGTTCGGTTATATCGGCGGTGTAGCGATTGCCGTTGCGTTCATGTTTGAACGAATTGCCATTCAGCACAACTTTGATTGGGCGCAAATGTCCGCGTTCTGCTCCGACTGGATGAATGTTTTAAACAGCTTAGTTGAAGCGGTTATGCTTGCCGTTATAATTATCGTTATGGCGGTGCCTGAAGGCTTGCCGCTGATGATTGCGATTGTTTCCGCGCAGAATATGGGCAAGATGTTAAAGGATAACGTCCTTGTCCGAAAAATTTCCGGCATTGAAACGGCAGGCAGTTTGAATCTTTTGTTCAGCGATAAAACCGGAACGATTACCAAAGGTTTGCTCGAAGTCGTCACGTTTATTGACGGCACGGCGAATTTCACGGAGACTTTTGACAAGCTTAGTAATAAACTTCAATCGCTGGTGTCGTTAAGCGTCCGATTTAATAATGGCGCAGTAATTGCGGGCGATAAAATCGTTGGCGGCAACATGACTGATAGGGCGTTGCTCGGTTTTCTAATCGGCAAGGATACAGCCCCCAATGTCACGGTTGTTGATACGGTTCCCTTCGACAGCGCGAAAAAATATTCTATGGCAAAAGTCAGCGGCGATTTTAATTTGTGGCTGATTAAGGGTGCGCCTGAAAGACTTTTGGATAAATGTTCTTACTACTACGATTCAAATGGTCAACAGCAAAAACTTGACTCGACCGTTGAGATTAACACTAAGATTGACGAGCTTGCAAACCGCGCCATAAGAACGCTTGCGCTTGTCACTTACGACGGCGAAGTTACCGACGGAAATATTCCCGACAGCGGCTTGACGTTCGTTGGTGTAACTGGCATTCGCGACGATGTGCGCCCCGACGCAATCAAAGCTATCGAACAGGTTCATTCGGCGGGCGTGCAAGTTGTCATGATTACCGGTGACAGAAAAGAGACCGCGCAGGCGATTGCTAAAGAGGCGGGCTTGATTGAGATTGACGACGCCATTGTTATCACGAGTACCGAACTTAACGCAATGAGCGACGACGAAGTTAAAAAAGCTCTCCCGAAAATCAGAGTTATTGCCCGCGCCCTCCCGACGGATAAAAGTCGTCTGGTAAGATTGGCGCAAGAATTAAATTTGGTTGTCGGTATGACAGGCGACGGCGTCAACGATTCGCCCGCGCTCAAAAAAGCTGATGTCGGCTTTGCAATGGGCGGCGGCACCGAAGTTGCTAAAGAGGCTAGCGAAATTGTTATCCTCGACGACAACTTTAAATCTATCGGCAAGGCAATCCTCTACGGCAGAACAATTTTTAATTCGATTCGCAAGTTTATAATCTTCCAGCTTACGATTAACGTCGGCGCGGTTTTAATTTCGTTTGTATGTCCTTTGCTCGGCTTGGAAAATCCGTTGTCAATAACGCAAATCCTCTGGGTCAATCTGGTTATGGATACTTTAGCGGCATTGGCATTCGGCGGCGAACCGGCTTTGGATAGATTTATGGAAGAAGCTCCAAAACGCCGCGACGAAAAAATTATCAACAGCTACATGTTCTCGGCTATCGGCACGGGTGCGCTTTGGACTTTCGCAATGAGCCTCGTATTTTTGCTTACGGACTTTTCGCGCGAACACTTCCGCGACGTAAACCCCGAAGGCGTCAACATTACCTTTGGCGGCGACAGTGTTTATGTTTTGACGGCGTACTTTGCGTTCTTTATCTTTACAGCCGTGTTTAACGCCTTTAACGCAAGAACAGACAGGATAAATCTTTTCGACAACATAGGCGGCAACCCCGACTTCTTGAAAGTTATGGGCTTAATCGTCGTTGTGCAGATGGCAATGACTTATCTCGGCGGCGCGATACTGCGTTGTTATGGCTTGCTGGCAGGCGAATGGGCTTTCGTCCTAGCTATGGCATTCACGATTATTCCCGTCGATATAATTAGAAAATTGATTGTCGGTTCCAACAAATAAATTCGACGTTAAAAAAAAGTCCCTCGATTAATCAAGAGACATTAAAGTTAAAAGAAAAGTCCCTCAGGCAATCGAGGGACATTTTCTTTTTAATGAAGTCGTCATAGACTTATAAAATTCTGTGTGCGCCAATTCGTCGTTGTGCAGATGGCAATGACTTATCTCGGCGGCGCGATACTGCGTTGTTA
>CAMJKR010000350.1 GCA_946406415.1 uncultured Selenomonadales bacterium
CTACCACAAAAAAGAAATTCCGTTTGAAGTTCAGCCACGCGCCGCCGGAAAAACGACGTGGAATTATTTTTCGCTGTTCAATCTGGCAATGAAGGGTATGACTTCCTACACGACCGCGCCCTTGCGATTGATGACATTCACGGGAATAATAATTTCGTTCGGCGCAATGCTTTACATGCTTTTTGTTTTGACAATGGCACTTTTATATGGTGACCCGGTCGCAGGTTATCCGACGTTGATAACTGTAATGTTATTTTTGGGCGGCATACAAATTTTATCGTTGGGAATTATCGGAGAATATATCGGGCAGATTTTTCACGAAAGCAAACACCGACCGATTTATTTAATAGATGAAATTGACGGCAAGCGAATGATTTACGCGCCGCAATTCGCACCAATCGAAAGAATTACTCAACCTAAAAAGGAGCTTGATTCAAAATGAACACGTTTAATATTTTGGCTGTCGACGGCATTGCCAACGAGGGTATCGACTTGCTTAGAAAAAATTTTAACGTTGAAGTCCGCGATAAAATTTCGCACGAGGAACTTTTAGAGATTATTCCGAAGTTTGACGCGCTGATTGTTCGTTCTGCGTCTAAAGTTACAGCTGATGTTTTGGAGCGTGCCACCAATTTAAAAATTATCGGGCGAGCGGGTGTCGGCGTAGACAATATCGACGTGCAAGCCGCCACTGAACGCGGAATTATCGTTATCAATTCCCCCGACGGCAACACAATCGCCGCAACGGAACATACTTTTGCAATGATGCTTGCCGTCAGCCGAAATATTCCGCAAGCCAATCGAGTTATGCACACGGGCGGTTGGGACAGGAAAAAATTCGTCGGTGTGGAGCTTAGAAATAAAACTTTGGCGATTATCGGGCTTGGCAAAATCGGTGCGGGCGTCGCTAAACGTGCGCAATCCTTCGACATGAACGTTATCGCTTATGATCCATTCGTAAGTGCGGAACGTGCCAAAAATCTCGGCGTGCGCCTCGTTAATCTCGACGAATTAATTAAAGTTGCCGATTTTATTACCGTACACATGCCGCTTACAAATTCTACGCGTGATATGATTGCCTTGCCGCAAATGCGCATGATGAAACCGACCGTTCGATTAATTAATTGCGCTCGTGGCGGCATTATCAACGAAAACGCCCTCGCAACTGCTTTGACAGAAAAAATTATCGCCGGAGCCGCCATTGACGTTTTTGAAAATGAACCGCTCGCTGAAGATTCGCCGCTTAGAAATTTGCCGAATATAATTTTAACGCCACATTTAGGAGCTTCGACTGTTGAAGCGCAAATTGGCGTTTCTGTTGACGTTGCAAAGGGAATTATCGACGCGCTGAACAATCGCCCCGTCGCCACTGCCGTAAATCTTCCGCATATTCCAAGCCATATCCTCGAAAAGCTCGCGCCTTATCTCGACCTCTCAGAACGTCTCGGCAGAACGATTACCGGCATGAGCAAAGACCCAATTTCCAGTGTTCAAGTTAAAGTCAACGGCAAAATCGCCGATATGAATTCCAGTTTGATTTCAACCGCTGTTTTAAAGGGAATTTTAAGTTCCGCACTCGATGCCGGCGTTAATCTCGTCAACGCGAATATTTTGGCGGCTGAACGCGGCATTCATCTTTCCGAAATTAAATCAAGCATTGCCCGCGACTTCGCAAATCTCGTAACTGTCTCTGCAAACGGAAATATCGTGACTGGTACGCTTTTCGGCAACGAGGGACGCATTGTTGAGATTAATAATTTCCGCGTCGACGTTGACCCGCACGCTAGAATTTTAATTTGCCCGCATATCAATCGCCCTGGCGTCATCGGATTAGTCGGAACACTCCTTGCTAAACACGGCGTAAATATTTCAGGTATGCAAGTCGGCAAAACTTCGATTGAGGGCACAAGTTTAATGGTTTTGACTGTCGATAATCCGCTAACTCAACCTGTCCTCGACGATATGAAAAACTTGGAGCCGATTTTCGACGTAACACCCGTTGCCTATGATGTTTAATAAAAAATTTTTAATCGGCTTCGGGATTGTTGCGTTAATCTCGCTGACGATTTTATTTTTAATCGGATTTGGCGAAGATAATTCACTGCCGATTGATTCTGCGCCACCGCCCGTCAAGAAAATCAGCGTCTACGTTTCTGGGCAAGTAAAAAATATTTCCGTCGTTGAACTTGAAGACACCGGTAATTTGCGATTTATCGACGCGGTGAATAAAGCGGGCGGCTTAACTGATTTTGCAGACACCGAAGCCGTCAACTTAGCCACGACGCTTACTGACGGGCAACACGTTCACATTCCGACTAAAGAAATTTTATTTCAAGAGCAAAATTTTTCCGGCTCAAGTTCGGGCGGCGACCTCGTTAACATAAACACTGCCGACGCTGAACGACTTACGACGCTTAAGGGTATCGGACCTGCCCTCGCGCAACGAATTATCGATTATCGCGAACAGAACGGCGCGTTTAAATCAGTTGACGATATTAAAAACGTGCGCGGTATTGGACAAAAGAAATTCGACGCCTTCAAAGACAAAATCACGATTTAAAATAAAAAAACCCTCAAGATTTTTGCTTGAGGGATTTTTTTCTAAGTCTGTAACAAAATTTTCTAATCAACGTATAAGAATCAGAAAGAAAAAATTAACCAAAATCAAAGGAGATGAGAATGACAAGAGAATACATAATCCAAGATTTCTTTAAAAGATTGTTCTAAACCAAACCCCCGACAAAATTTAAAACAAAAAGGAGATTGATAACAATGACAAACGCAATGATGATTAACAACTACGAAATGCTAACCGAAGAACAACTCGACAAAGTGAGCGGCGGCAACACCTCGGAATTCCTTGAGATTTCTCATCTACTTGGTAAATATTTCGGTTATAAAAGAGCTTCATTTAGAAGTCACAAAGAAGACCAAAGAATAGTGCGAGACTGGTTGAAAAATAACCTGGAA
>CAMJKR010000351.1 GCA_946406415.1 uncultured Selenomonadales bacterium
TACTTTCACGGGCGCAAATGATTACATGGACGCGGCTGGAAATATTCGCACAAGTAACAAAAACCGTAATTACTATCCTAAAAATTTTTATCTTGCGCCTTTCGATTACGTTCGACAAATTCCCGCGAATAAAAACATAAAAGATTGGGTTGTATTGTCAAATGATATTGAACAGGGCAAAAAAATCTTTTATTTTCTACAAGATTGCGTTATCAATCCCGGTGTTTTGTATTTAACGGACACGGTCTCGGTTTTCAACGTCCGTGCAAGTTCGCTAAGAAAGTTTTTTAATACTAACGAGGAATTACCGGAAAACTTCTGGAATTACTACCCGTCTGATAAAGTCGTTAAGCTGGATATTTGTTAAGTTTTTAATTTGATGATAAAAATTTGTCGTCACTTTTTTGGAGGTCGAAGGCTTGATAGAAACTGATTTTTTCGACATTCTTCAAGGACAAGTGGCTTGCTTTTTGCTTGTGCTGACGCGGACGAGCGGCATTTTTTTTATTTCGCCATTCTTCGGTAGCTTAAATATTTCGTATCGAGTACGAGCCTGCGCGGCGATTTTGTTAGCAGTATTGTTATTCCCCGTCGTAGTTAAAATGTACGTCGTAGAAACTCCCACAACAATTTTGCTCTTCGCGTTTACAGTTATCAAAGAACTTTTCGTCGGCTGGCTTATCGGGCTTATCGGTTATATAACGCTCGCCGCAGTAAACATGGCGGGCAAGATTATGGATATGCAAGTTGGTTTCGCCGTTGTTAACATGATGGATCCGACAACGCAACAGCAAAACGGTATGATCGGCACATTTCTTTACAACTTGACGATAATTTACTTTGTCATAACAAACGGGCACCACGTAATTATTTCCGCGCTGGCTGAAAGTTTCCGAATTATCCCGCTTGATTCTATGCTTTGGAACACATCGTTGCCGCAACTTATAAACGATTTAACGGCGGGAATTTTTATGAACGGCATGAAAATCGCTATGCCCGTAACTTTTGCAATCCTGCTCACAAACGTCGGAATGGGTATCCTCGCTCGCACAATGCCGCAGATGAATATTTTCGTTGTCGGTATACCCTTGCAGTTGACGATTGGTACGAGTATGATTTCAATGGTTTTGCCGTTATTTCCATTGCCCTTAAAGCCCTTGCCCCCTGAAGATTTTATCTTCGACCTGCAACGCTTTGACGGCGAAAAGACAGAAGAGCCGACTTCCAAAAAGCGCGAAGACGCCCGCAAAAAAGGTCAAGTCGCACGAAGTCAAGAACTTAATACGGCGTTCGTTTTGCTAATCGGCTTTTTGATTTTGCGTATCTTGTGGGAATTCATTTACGGAAATATCGCGGAGTACACAATTTATCTTTACTCGCACTTATCAAATAGCATGTCGACTGAAGCAATTTCTGAACTCTTTATAGGAATTATGATTCTTTTGGCGAAAACAGTCATGCCGGTGATGTTTGCAATTTTAGTCGTCGGACTCGGAATAAACTGTTTTCAAGTCGGCTTAATGGTATCAACGGAAAAATTGGAGCCAAAACTTGACAACCTAAACCCGATTAACGGCTTTGGACGAATTTTTTCTAAGCGGTCACTCGTCGAGCTATTCAAGTCGCTGTTCAAAATAATTGTTATTGGTTACTTCCTCTACTTGTATCTTAAAGACCAAATTCCGCTCCTGCCGCAATTTATTTTCTTCGACTTGCCGCACTCTTTGGCGACGGCGGCTGATGTAATTTTTACAATGGCATTTCAAGTTATCGGCGTGATAATGATTATGGCGGCGGCTGACTACGCCTATCAATGTTGGCAGACAACGCAAGATTTGATGATGAGCAAGCAGGAAGTCAAAGACGAGTACAAACAAATGGAAGGTGACCCGCAAATTAAAGGCAAGATTAAACAAAAGCAACGTCAAATGGCAATGCAACGCATGATGCAGGAAGTTCCCAAAGCAGACGTCATAGTTACAAACCCGACACATTTGGCGGTTGCACTTCAATATAAAAAAGGAATGATTGCGCCGCTAGTCGTGGCTAAAGGTCAAGACCTCGTCGCCGAAAGAATCAAGCAGATTGCGCGAGAAAATCATATATTGATTGTCGAAAATAAACCTGTAGCTCGTGCACTATTCGAGGCGGTTGAAGTCGGCGGCACCGTTCCTGCTGAACTTTATCAAGCCGTTGCAGAAATTCTTGCTTACGTCTACAAAATTAAGCACCGCAAAGTTGCATGAAATTGATTAGACAAAATTTGAATTGAGGTATGCTTATGCCCGCACCCGCAGATATTTTAGAAAGCGAACCGCGAACACTGGGTTCAATTATCCAAAGGTACAGCGACGTTATAATTGCTGTGACGCTCGTTATGATCGTCATTATGATGATTATTCCGTTGCCGACCGCGCTTTTGGACTTGCTAATTTGTTTGAATATCACAATCGCCCTTGTCGTCATCATGAGCGCGATTTACAACGAGGAGGCTCTGGATTTATCCGTTTTCCCCTCGCTACTTTTGGTGACGACGCTTTTCCGATTAGCTCTTAACATTTCCTCGACGCGACTGATTTTGATTAATGGCTACGCGGGCGAAGTTATTACGGCGTTCGGCAATTTCGTCGTTGGCGGCAATCCCGTCGTCGGTTTCATTATGTTTATCATTTTGGTTATCATAAACTTTATCGTTATAACCAAAGGCTCCGAACGTGTCGCGGAAGTTTCTGCGCGTTTCACATTGGACGCTATGCCTGGTAAGCAAATGGCTATCGACGCGGACTTGAATCAGGGCGCGATAACCGACGAGGAGGCTAAAGTTCGTCGTACAAAGATTCAACGCGAGGCGGACTTCTTTGGAGCTATGGACGGTGCCTCTAAGTTCGTTAAAGGCGACGCCATTGCCGCGATTATTATCATGCTGATTAATATTGGCGGCGGTTTTGTTATCGGTAT
>CAMJKR010000352.1 GCA_946406415.1 uncultured Selenomonadales bacterium
TTGTCGAGCGCGTAACGGTTGAGGTTGCCCGCGAGCTTCAGACAAAAATTGACGACTATAAACCTAATTTTGATTCGGAAGGCGTCGACAGAAATCCTCTTGCGCCAGTTGTGCGCTATCAAGCTTTTAATGATTCGTCGATTGACTTCAACGCGGTCTTGCACGTCCAAACTTTTAGTAATCAATATATTTTAAAGCATGAATTCATTAAGGAAATCACGAAGCGTTATCGCGAAGAGGGAATTAATATTCCGTTCCCGATTCGCACGCTTGATTTGCCTGATAATACAAAAGTTAATTTAAGGAAGTGATTTTATGATTGTTGACGGAGTTAAGGTAAATTTTGTAGGCATTGACGACGCAACACGCGAGGAGGCGGCTAATTACGTCGCTTATGTTCGCGGGCGCGTCTCGGAGCCTGTCAAAACAATTTCGGTTAAGCTGTGTGACGACGGTTTAGTTGATGTTAGTTACACGGCACGCGGCGAAAAGTTTGAGCGTATCAGAAGGATCACTGGGTACTTGACCGGCGATTTAAATTCGTGGAACAATGCTAAACGTTCAGAGGAACACGACCGCGTTAAGCACGACATTTTTAACTGATAAAAAATCAGAGCCGCTCGCAAATTGAACGGCTCTTTTTTGTTGCTCAGGCGTCAATGTCAACGTCGATTATCCCCGCCGCATATGGTGCAACTTCATATTGCTGGAAAATAAAATGCACGTGGAGATTTTCGTCCCAATAAAAATTTTCAGGCAGATTTTTCAGCGGCAATGCTTCTGGGAAAAGATAAAGTTTCTCGCGTTTGATTTTTTCCTGGAGTTTATTTTCAAGGCGAGCTTTTATTTCTTCTACGCTGACACCGGAGCCAACGTCCGTCAAATAATCAAGTCCCATTTGATTGCCCGACGACATGTTGAAGTTCAAAGTATGTTTCCAAGTCGCAGGGTGCGCCGCGCCCTCAAAGTAACGGCTTTCCGTCATGATGATACTTAAAATTATGGTGTTGCCTGCCCCGTTGGAACCGACCTCGTAACTTGTGCGGGCGTCGAGAACTTTAAAATTATCGTATTGTGCGGCGTATTGCAGTCCTTTGATAAAGCTCATAAGTTCTTCTTTAATTTTGGCGTTAATTTTTTGGTCAATCGCCTCGTCGCCGGTGTACACTACAGGATAAACAAGTTTTTCGTCACCGTTAAAGCAAGCCGATTCAATCGTTGCCGCGCCGCAAAAACTTTGGACGCTAAAAATCAGCGCAAGCAACGTTGCAAATAAAATTTTCCGCATAATAATCACCTCCGCGCAGATTATATCATGCAGAAAAATTTTGTCGACGCATAGGATTTTTTTTGTTATTATGATAAAAAATTTTGTAAGGAGTGTCGGTTATGTTAAAAATATTTTTGCGGGCGGCAATGGCTTTTCTTGTCGCGTGGATTTTTATATCGGCGGGAACTGCCCACGCTGAAGAGGAAACTTTCGAGGGCGTCGGCGAATACGTCGGCACAGATAAAAAATCCTTAGCGACGGCAGAAGAACGCGCCAAAGAGCAAGCTAGGCTCGACGTTGAGAAAAAAATTTGCGATTGGTTGAAAAACTTTTCGCGCTCCAATAATCTGGAATCCACCGACGAGGAAATTTCCGAAGTTGCCAAAAAACTTATCGACGATACGAAAATACAAGTCGAAGCGAATCCGACGGAAGTCAATTCGGCACCCGTTTACAAAGCGACGCTTAAAGTTACAATCGAAACAGATAATGTCCGCGAACTTTTTGCTATAATAAAAATCGATGAAGCGGATGTTTTTTTTAACAAAGATGATTTCGAGGGCGCGATTAAGCTCTGTAATGAAGCTATGGAACTTGCGCCGAATTCCGCTCATAATATACTCGCATACATGTTTCGCGGTATCTCCTATTTTAGATTAAATCAATTTGAACAGGCGATTGATGATCTTAATAAGGCGGTTGAACTCGCTCCGGTTTTCGCCGAGCGTTACAATATTGACGATTCGCAGATGAATTCAGGGATTTTAGATAAACTATATGGGACTCGCGGTCTTGTCTACCTTGCGTCCAATAACTCTGAACAGGCATTTCAAGATTTAAATAAAGCGATTGAACTCAATCCGAGTGATAACGAATTATATCAATGGCGCGGCGTAGCTTACCATTATCTGGAGCAATACGAACAGGCAATTCAAGACTTTGACAAGGCGATTGAACTTAACCCGAATGATGTTGAGGCTTATAAAATGCGTAGTGGTTCTTATGCTTCTTTGGAACAATATGACCGGGCAATTAAAGATTTGGACACAGCGATTAAAATTAATCCAAATGATGCTGATACGTACAACAGACGCGGGAGCGGTTATGGCACTTTAAAACAATACGAACGGGCAATTAAAGATTTTAACAAGGCGATTGAACTTAATCCGAAGTATGCTGAAGCTTACAGAGTGCGTGGAATTTGTTATGAAGAGCTCGGCAACATGAAGAAAGCTCAAGCCGATTACAATAAAGCTGTTGAGTTGGATCCTGACAATATTGACGGGCTTAATACTCGCGGCTATATGCAACTCTTGGCGGGCAATTACGACGCGGCACTTGACGACTTTGATAAAATTACAAAGCTTAACCCGAATTATTCTCCTGCTTATTGTAATCGCGGGGAAATTTATTCTCGGCGCGGAAATTACCAACAAGCTCTCGATGAATTTAACAAAGCTATCGAACTCGATCCTAATGGTGCCGAAATTTATTTTGAGCGCAGTTTAGTTTATGAACGGCTCGGTAAAACGCAAGAGGCGACTGCTGACTTCAACAAGGCTTTAGAAGTTAATCCGAAGCTCGCACAAGATTATTGCAGATACGGCAAGACAAGCTCCTATTTTAAAAATTATCAGCTAGCTGTTGAATGGTTTACTTTTGCACTAAAACTCGCCGCGA
>CAMJKR010000353.1 GCA_946406415.1 uncultured Selenomonadales bacterium
TACAATCTGAACATTTCGGATTATCAATTATTCGTCCCTCGTAATTTCCAACCCCCAAATTGAGATGTTCCAAATCAAGATGTCTTGCACCATGTGCAAATTCAATTTCCACTAAATTTTAGCTGATGTCGAGAGTTTTGATCTAAGTATAAACTTTATTGTTAATTCATTTTGAAACACGGTTGACATTCGTTAGAATGTTAGAAAATTTTGCATGGTTTTTACTCTCGATGAAATTTTTTTATCACACACTTTTTTTTTGAGCGAGACCAATTTTCTTGCAAAAAAATCTAATATTCTAACGAGCGTAAACTTTAATAGTCAAACTAGTTTACAATTCTCAAAATAAAATCCCGTCACATAGCGATCTTTTTTTTGTAAAGTTTGACTTTACTGGTAAACTTTTAGTTTTTTTAGGTTGACATTCGTTAGATTTTCGTTAGATTCCCGTTAGATTTTCGGTAACGAGAGTAAAAATCTAACGAAAAAAATCTAACGATTGTGAACTCACTTTTGTATGTGGTTTACATTCGTTAGATTTTCGTTATCTCGTTAGATTTTTAGTAGCGGCAGTAAAAATCTATTCGGGTGGCAGTACGGATTCTGAACCATCTATTTTAAAGCCGACAAAGAAATCCTTGTTACTAATCTTTTTCACTTCCACGCCGTCATCCTTTAGACTTTGGAGAATACTATCAACGAAATCCGCACGACTAAAGGTGGGTGCTCCTGGTGTTCGTCGTTGCCAATTGTTATAAGTCTGCCAAACGTCAACGACCGCAACTCTAAACTGTTTCAAGTCCTTGTCGCCAGTCGTATAGTTATGAGTCTCCAAGAAGGTGCTTATAGTGTCGTTAGAATTGTAGAAATTATTAAGTGCACCTGCCATTGTAGCAGGTACGTCTTTCAAGCCGCGTTCTTGATACTTCTGCCAACCTTCGATTAACCAGTTGAAGATTGCGGCTTTGTTCTCTGGTGTCGCTAACTTCTTTGAAAGTGATGTGTCAACTTTGTCTTTGTCGGGTGGAGAATTAAATGGTGCAATGCGAATTCTACGTTGCAGACCCACGTCGTTGATGTCACTAATCCGAAGTAAAAAGTTACCGTCGATTACAATCTTAAAATGCGGCGTAAACTCGAAGTTAGGCTTGTGCAGTTCACGAGTGGTAAGTTTATTGCCGCCGGTCAATAATTTGATAAAAGCTTCGTCGAGCCGTTTGTTTTTCTTAGTCTCTGAACTAACTGCTAAGCGACAGTTGCGGAGTGCAGCAAGAGCGGGTTCTGGTTCGTTTCCATCTTTTTCTTTGCGGTTCTCAGTAATCATGCTGACAGGGAAAACCTTAGCATAGTCGCCCATCGCGCCGGTAATTGCGTTTAAAAAAGTTGTTTTGCCGGATCCACCAATACCATTAATTAAAAGAAAAATGTGTTCAGAGGTATCGCCGCAAAGACAATAACCGAAAAAACGTTGTAACCAGTCGCGCGTGCCCTCGTCGGGAATTGCTGATTGCAAAAAGTTATTCCAAACTGTTGATTCTGCTTGCGGATTATATTCGGTCATGCTTGTAAGCGTGATTAAATCTTCTTGCCGTGCCTTGTATGTCCTCATTGTTTCAAGGTCAATGGTAAAATTTCTGGCGTTGAAAAGATTGTTGCTACTGTCGAGGTCTTTAGTTTCAATCTGCGGTTCGGGCAAACCGCTTGCCTGTTCAAAATAGTTCCCTATAGCTCGTGAGCTTTCAAGCATCGCAGTTGCTCGAAATTTAGACGTTGCCTCTTTAGCTTTAAATTCAAGTCTCTTGTGTTTTTCTGCTTGTGCGGTCTTGGCTTTGCGATAGTCAGGATTGTTGATTTCAAAGTCTTCAAGCTCGCAATAGATTTTGAGTTTGTTGTATTCGGCAAAGATACGAGCTTTACGTGCAAGCGGTGTCCATAAGTCATAAAGTTGCGCATTGGAATTGGCGGTGACGGCTTCCCAGTGATTATCGCTCCATATGTACCAAGTTTTCTGCTTAACGTCAAAGCGGAGAAAGTCACACTGAACGTCAATAAGCAATTCGGCACAATCAACGTCAGTGAAGTCTTTGTTCAAAAATTTTTCCAGTCGAGGATAGTCAAATCTAATCAACGCGTTATAAATTTCGGGTGAGTGCTTAGCAAAACTTTCGAGTTCGCGCTTTAAATCCGCCTCAAAACTAAAAGGTTCGCCGGTGAAATTTTCTTTGACGGTGCGCAAGGTCTCATCGAAGAATTGATTTCTATGCAATATATCGATTGCACTGTTAGCTACGCAGGCGGTCAGTCTGGCTTTGATAAGTTTTTTAAGAGCTTCGGTCTTGCCGACAAAGTAGGGATAAAGTTTCGTAATAAGCCAAGTCAGAGCTTTTCTAACTTGTTCCTCTGTGAAAAATCCGCCCGCCTCGTCGTCGTCTTCCGCGTCGGTATCGATAACCAGTGAGATGAACTCGTCAAAGTTACGTTCCTTGAATAGGACTTCAAGCGCGGGTTTAGTGTCGGCGTCTGCGATGTTTAGAATTGCTCCTGCCGTCAATTTAATTGGTTTGAGACCTTCGCAAAGTTTTTTAATGTCGAAGTCGAAACTTTCATTGGCGGGATAGTCGTCGATAAACCTGCTCGTAGAGCCTTTTTCTTTTGCTAATTCCGGATGCAGTTGAAGGTATTCGCGATAAGTTTCTTTAGCATCATAGCCATTTGGAGCGGCAAAGTAGTAAAGCGTTCCAAGGTCGTAACCGTCACGATTAAAGCCGTTCCATTTGGATTCGCATTCACCGTCTTTGAAACGATCGTCGGAGCGGCTCCAGTGTTCCCAAACGATACAGTCGCAGCCGATATTTTTTAAAGCCATGCCGACCGCCAGCCAATCATCATAAGTTAAACTTGACGGCGATATAAAATCGAGCATTCGACGGGCGCGAAAGATATCAAAATC
>CAMJKR010000354.1 GCA_946406415.1 uncultured Selenomonadales bacterium
TTTGCGATATGCCTTTTTAATCTCGTCGTCGGTTGCATTTTTGGTGACGCCGAGCACTTCATAATAATCTTTTTTGTCCGCCATAACTTTACCTCCTTAAACAAACAACGGGGAGAGAGTATTTGCTCCCTCCCCTGCGCGTGATTCTTTACGAATTATTTTTTATCCTTTTCAGTCCACTCTGCGTCAATCGTGTCGTCGTCTTTTTTATCGGACGAACTTTGTTGTTGTTGCTGTTGAGTGAAGTCGGCATTGGGTTCGCCCTGATTCGGTGCCGCGCCCGCCTTATAAGCCGCCTCGCTGAGTTTGTACAGAGCTTGGCGCACATTTTCCGTTAACTTCTTAAGCGTCTCGGTATCCGCGCTGTCGATTTTATCCTTAAGTGCCTGCGCGGCGTCGCGAACGTCTTTAATCAACGCGCCGTCAACTTTGCCCTCGAAGTCCTTGCAAGTTTTCTCTGATTGATAAACGGTGTGTTCGGCGTCGTTCTTAGCGTCGGCGGCTTCGCGCTTTTGCTTATCTTCAGCCTCGTGCGCTTTTGCTTCCTCAACCATGCGGTCAATATCTTCCTTGCTCATGCCGCTTGACGATTGAATTGTAATTTTCTGCTCTTTGCCGGTGCTTTTGTCCTTAGCAGAAACATTAACGATACCGTTGCGGTCGATGTCGAAGGTAACTTCAATCTGCGGAACGCCACGCGGTGCAGGCGGAATATCGTCGAGGACAAAGCGTCCCAAAGTTTTATTACCGGCAGCCATTTCGCGTTCGCCCTGCAAAACGTGAATTTCAACGCTGGTTTGCCCGTCCGCCGCCGTCGAGAAGACTTGAGATTTTTGCGTCGGAATTGTGGTGTTGCGGTCGATAATTTTTGTGCAGACGCCGCCGAGCGTTTCAATACCCAAAGACAACGGCGTAACGTCAAGCAAAAGAATTTCATTGCCCTTGCCGAATTCGCCGCTAAGCACGCCGCCTTGAATTGCCGCGCCGATTGAAACGCATTCATCAGGGTTAATGCCTTTGGACGGTTCTTTACCTAAAATTTCGCGGATTGCATTTTGCACAGCGGGGATTCTGCTTGAGCCGCCGACGAGGATAATTTTATCAATGTCGTTGCCACTTAAGCCGGCATCTTTCATAGCGTTGCGAGTCGGTCCCATTGTGCGTTCAACGAGGTCGCGAGTTAAATCGTCAAACTTCGCACGCGTCAACGTCAAGTCTAAATGCTTCGGACCGGTCGCGTCGGCAGTAATGAACGGCAGATTAATATTCGTCGAAGTCATGGAGCTTAATTCAATCTTAGCTTTTTCCGCCGCCTCGATAAGACGTTGCGCACTCATTTTATCTGCTGAAAGGTCAATGCCGTTGTCGCGTTTGAATTCGGCAACCATCCAATCCATAATCTTTTTGTCGAAGTCGTCGCCGCCTAAGTGCGTGTCGCCGCTGGTCGCTTTAACTTCAAAAGTATGTTCGTCAAGTTCCAAAATCGACACGTCGAAGGTACCGCCGCCCAAGTCGAATACCAAAATTGTTTCGTCGTTGTCTTTGTCCAAACCGTAAGCAAGCGCGGCGGCAGTCGGCTCGTTGATTATGCGCAAAACTTCTAAACCTGCGATTGTGCCGGCGTCTTTAGTTGCTTGACGTTGTGCGTCGTTGAAGTAAGCCGGAACTGTGATAACCGCTTGCTTAACCGTTTCGCCCAAATAAGCTTCCGCGTCGGCTTTAAGCTTTTGCAAAACCATCGCGGAAATTTCAGGCGGCGTATAATCTTTGTTATCGATTGAAACTTTGTAGCTTTCGCCCATGTGCCGCTTAATCGAAGAAATTGTTCTATCGGGATTGCTGACGGCTTGACGCTTCGCGAGTTGACCGACGAGGCGTTGACCGTCCTTAGTGAAACCGACAACTGAAGGCGTAATTCTGCTACCTTCGGGATTAGTGATAACTGTAGGTTCGCCGCCCTCGATTACGCTGACGACGCTGTTTGTTGTTCCTAAATCTATACCAATGACTTTACTCATAGTGAATTCCTCCTGTTACGAATTATTAACCACTTGTACCATACTCGGACGAATTACTCTGCCCCGTGCGATATAACCGCGTTGCAATTCGGCGGCAATTAATCCGTCGTCCTTAGTTTCGTCTTTAACCGTACCAACCGCCTGATGATAATTCGGGTCGAAGGGCTTGCCAAGCGTTTCAATCGGCTCTAAGCCGTGCTTGCCCATGACGGCTACGGTTTCCTGTTTAATCATCTCGATACCCTTGCGAAGGGTTTCAACGTCGGCTTGCTCGGCATTTTCCGCCGCCTCCGACGCTCGACTTAAATTGTCCAGCAACGGGAGCAAATCTTTCAAGAACGCCTGCTCAATTATCGCGGCTAAATCTGATTTTTCCCGCGCAGTGCGTTTCCTGAAGTTGTCGAAGTCCGCCTGCAGTCTTAAATATCTGTCGTCCTTCGCGTTGAGTTCTGCCTTTAAGTTTTCAAGCTCTGCCGCTAAGTCGGGAGTATTTTCTTCGACTTCGGGTTCTGCTTGTTTCATCTGCAAATTTATTTCTGCGCTGTCGCCGTCCTCGTTATCGATTATTACCTTTTTTTCTTCTGCCAAGTCGTTCACCTCTCTTTTGGTGCAAACCTTAACACCAATTAGACAAAATGTCAAGCCCTTTGATTAAGAAAAATTTTTAATAACTCAAAGCGCGGGATTTTTTTTTGCAACTGTGATAAAATGCACGGCATGGATAAGAAATTAAAACTTTTAACTTACGGTTGCCAAATGAACGTCGCCGACTCCGAGCGCATGGCGGGATTGCTTAAACAAATCGGCTACAGTTTAACCGACGACTTCGACGCGGCAGATTTAATTCTGATTAATACCTGCTGTGTTCGTGCTACGGCGGAAGATAAGGTTTTCGGGCAAATCGGCAGATTTAAAACTCTCAAGCGGCA
>CAMJKR010000355.1 GCA_946406415.1 uncultured Selenomonadales bacterium
TGGACGGAAGAGGAAGTCACCTACATGACGCGCAAGTCGAACGCAAAAGGTTTGACCATGCATATACACACGATGGGCAATAAGGCGGTCAATCGTGTTGTCAACGCATATGTTAACGCCGGAAAAGATGAACTGCGCAATACTCTTGTACATGTGCACTAAGTCTTTCCGTCGGATTATAAGCGTATGGCAGATCACAATATCTACGTTACTTCCGGTATGCTTTGGCATCATGTCGAAGACGAGGTTCAAAAAGTTTTGCCCAGCATGGTTCCCGAAGGCATGGGCGACAAAAGTTATCCGATGAAATCATTCTTCGATAACGGCGTTAATGTAACTTCGCACTCGGATTTTCCTGCATTGAGCGGCAGTCCCGATGATCCGTTCGGCATTATTGAAATTGCAGTTACTGGTCAATGTTACATGGAAACCGGAAAACCTTGGTGGACTGAAGAGCTGATTACTCGCGAACAGGCAATTACAGCTTTGACAATCAACGTCGCAAAGCAAATGTTTCTCGAAAACGAACGCGGCAGTATCAAACCCGGTAAATATGCCGACTTCCTCCTCGTTACCAAAGACGTTTTGTCTTGCCCCGTAAAAGAAATTCATACCGCTAAACCCGCCGCGACTTACTTTGAAGGCAAAAAAGTTTATAAGGCGTGATTGATTATGGACGTAAAAAAATTACTGCGTGCGCAATACGGCGAAAATCACAAAATCACTGACGGCAATTATGATAAATCTTTGGCGGTTCAGTGTATCAACGGTACATTTGTCGGCAAGAAAACAGAAAATATCATTGCTTACAGAGGTATTCCGTTTGTTGGCAAGCCGCCTGTCGGGGAATTGCGCTGGAAAGCTCCCGTTGATGTTGTTGCGGATAACGGCGTATACGAGGCTTATCACAATGCGAAAAGTGCCTACGGAAATGAAAACTTCGAGATCGGCTCCCTTTTCTACCTTAGCGAGGATTGCCTGTATCTGAACATTTGGAAGGCGGACGATTCTGCGGTTAAAAAGCCTGTTATGGTGTGGATTCACGGCGGCGCGTTTGAGGCGGGCGGAACCGTTGACCCGATGTTTGACTGCCATAATTTCGTTAAAGAAAATCCTGACGTTATCGTCGTTACTATAGCGTACAGGCTCGGCGTCTTCGGATTTTTCCACCTATCGCACCTGTCGGACGGCGAAGATTATCCCGACGCGCAGAATCTCGGCTTGCTCGACCAAATTGCGGCGTTAAAGTGGGTTCACGAAAATATTTCTAATTTCGGCGGCGACCCCGACAACGTGACAATCTTCGGCGAATCGGCAGGCGCAGGAAGTTGCTCACTTCTTCCGCTGATTCCCGGCTCGCAAAAATATTTCAAGCGCGTTATTGCCGAAAGCGGCGCACCCAACCAAACGCGGTCTTCGGAAGAAGGTATCGAAGGCGCGAACAAATTGCTGGAAATACTCGGTTGCAAAACCGTCGCCGAATTGCTGAAAATTGACGCCCAAAAAGTTTTTGACGCATCGTCCGCACTCTTTATGCGACAATTCCCCGAACGTGACGGAAAATATTTGCCGTTGGAGCCTTTTGCGGCTTATGCAAACGGCGCGGCGAAGGATATTGATTTTATTCTGGGTTGCAATAAAGATGAAATGAATTTTTTCGTGTACAGTTTCGGTTTGGAAGGTTGGAATACATGGGTAGCTGACCGCAAAGCGAAGGGATTTTCCGTGATTTCGGCTGAAGATAAAAAGTTTATGGATAGTTTCTGGAACGATATGCAGGGCGAAGATTGGGAACGTGACAGTCGTTTATTTAGCCAAATTTGGTTTAATGCGCCGGTTATCAAGTTAGCAGAAAGTCAAACAAAGGGCGGCGGCAAATCGTATGCTTATTACTTCACGCCCGAATCCTCGTTGCCGATTATGAAATGCGGACACGCGATAGAACTTGCGGTTGTTTTCAATCATCCGGATATAACCGGCGACACGGGCAGAGTATTCGACGCGACCTTCTGCAAGACGATGCGCAAAATGTGGGTTCAGTTCGCAAAGATTGGCAACCCGTCACTTAGCGCAAATATTTCCCCCGACGGCAAAGCTAAAACGTGGCCGCTTTACGACTTAGAAAACAAGCAAGTTATGGTATTCGACGAATTTGACATTCACCCCGAAAAAGAATCAGCAAGAAAAATCGTCGATTGGGACAGAACCTATTCCCTTACCAAATATTATATGCTTTAATAACGGATAATCTGCAAGTTGATAGGCAGGGGGCTTGAAACCCTCTGCCTTTCCTTGTGGCGAAATGAGGACCAACATGAAGAAAAAACGCAATTTTATTCAATTATTTGAGCGAAAAAAAAGCCGAATAGACTCACGCATAAAACGCGATTATATCGAGAACGGGATTGCGACGGTGCATTGTTGTATTTCCGGTTACAACGACATAATCAACACATACAGCGCAAAAGACCAGGAGAGCTTGAATCCGGATTTTGTAGACTTTCTCAAAGACTCCGCAGATCCCATTCCCGATGAATGTCCGCTTGTTTTGAATATCATTGGGGATCGCTTATCGGCAGACGAGAAAAAAATTATTAAAGAAATTATTCGTGATGATTTTTCTTACAAACTCGGTCTTTTCGAAAGAGAACAGGAACGAGAATTCCGAATGTTTATCTTAATGGTTATCGGATTAATCATTAGCGGGTTACTTTTGTGGTTGACTATTCCTCTTGACGAAGTACCGCGCGAAATTTTTATCGTATTCTTTTGGTTTTTCGGTGACAGAATGTTTGAATACATTTTCATAACGGGGCGTGAACTTCGCAAGGAAAAGCGGCTCGCAGGACGTTTGGCAAGTATCAAAGTTAATTTTTCGGACACCTACGAAAAACCGCATTATACGGAAGAGCAGATTAGCCAGTTGTACGCTGAACTTGACTTGGA
>CAMJKR010000356.1 GCA_946406415.1 uncultured Selenomonadales bacterium
GTATAGGCAGATTATCGACGCTTTTATTGCCAAACATTTGAGCGAGCATTATTACGCCTACGCGATACACAACAAAATCGGAGTAATGTCGGAAGGGCAACATCATCCCCACGTTCACATTATGTTTTCTGAACGCCTGATAGACGACGTGGAGAAAATGAAAGAGCGAGCAGCTAAAGCTTTTTTTCTCTATCCAGCGCGAAAGAAAAAAGACGGCTCCCAACCTTCCTTTGAGGAAAAATGGAAACGTGGTGCTCCCAAAGACCGTAAATGGTGCAATCATCAATACGTGCGCGAAATGCGGGCTGACTTCGCCCAAATCCAAAATGAAGTTTTGGAACGAAACGGCTTTTCAATTCGAGTGGATCACCGCTCGTTAGAAGCACAAAAGGAAGAGGCACAGCAAAATGGCGATACGTTTCTTGCTCGGCTTTTTAGTCGTATGCCGGAAAAATACATTGGAATAATAGGCAGTCAAGAGGACGACGAGCCGAGATTAGAACGTCTCAAACAATTTCGCGCCTTGCGCAAGCAACATTTTGATTTAGTAATAAAGCTAGACGCGCTGACAAAGGAAGCAGAAGAATTAGAGATAAAGGACTCCGTGCAATTATCTTCTACTGGCGCGAAATCTCTTATGGATTCAAAGGAGTATAAGACGCAGAAATTTATCTCCGAGTATCTTTTGGCGAAGAAAATAAGACTGCTGAAAGCAATCGCTCAAGTCAACCGTTGGAAACATTTTATTATTTCGCAACATGACGCCGAAGAACAAGCCAAACTTGAATACATGACCAAAGCCGAGAGACAAATTTGGCAAAACTATTTTGAGCTTTTAGGGCAGAAGAAACATTTGGAAGATTTTTTGAAGACGCTTAAAAAGCCCGACGAAAAACAATCAGAGGAACTGAAAGCTTACAACGACCTTGTGGACGGCGTTAAGGCTAAAATCTTTTCGCTCTTTACTGCATCATTGCGAATGAAAAAATCGGTCGAAGAAATAGTAAGTAAATTGGATTCGCCCGAATGTAAGAAAAATATTCTGCTTGTTACTCATCAGATATTACAATCGAACAGTTACGGGCTAAAATGGTTGAAAAAGGCGAGTGAGGAGTTGGACAAAGCCGTTGCTGACCTCTCTAATGCACTTTTCACTCAAACAATGGAAGAACCACAATCCAGTTTCAAAACCCGCGAAGTCTATGACCTTATTCGTCGTCAGTATCTTGGTCTCAAAAAAGAATACGAGAACACTCTTGCCGACAAATTTGCTACTCGACGCCATATCATTTCTCCGCAACGCGCTCTTGCTATGGCTAAAAATATTTTCGTGCACGGCGACTTCAAACGGCTACGCGAATCAATCCGCCGCTACAAAAAAGACGAGCAGACGCTCGCTCAAAAATTCCGCGCTTATAGTCAAGAGGAACAGAAATTCAAAATGAAAGACTGGACGCTCTTCCCGCGTTCGATTTTCTTGCAGGAAAAATATTGTCTGACGAAACAGCGGACGTTGCTTGAATTGGAAAAAAATCGTCTCGACCAACTAAATCTTTCTCTGCAAAAACGTCAAGACGAGTTAGATTCTCTCTGTCAGCCGCACGAGGCGGCAAGAAAAATCGAAGAAATCGCTGCCGGGATTCTTCGCAAGAATTTTAAGTTTGTCCGCCAACTTGAGGAAATAGAAACCTGCGAAAAAGAACTTGCCACTCGACTCATTCACGCTAAAGAACAAATGAAAGCTTTGGAAGAGCGAATTGCTCGTGATAAAGTTGGCACTCGTTATCGCGTTATCAACTCTGGTACTTTGTCTAACAACTCATTGGCAACAATAATCGCCGACGCAATTCTTTTTGATCCGCAAGCAGTGCAACTGGTCGCTCGTTTGGACGGCAACTTCCTCGAAATGGATAAAACGTGGGAGCTGATGTCCGAACTCGACAAGGATGAACTCATTCGCAAAAAAATTATTCGCGAATTGTAACAGAGGAAAAATATTTGTAAATTTATTTACCTTTTCGTAATAAAAAAGAACTCTGTAAGTTTCATTACAACCTACAGAGCTTAATAAAAATTTCTGTGCTATCACTTGAGTTATTTCTTTTTTGTTACCTGAGCAAACGAGATGCTGTTCAAAAGTTTATTCGGGTCATTAACGCTATCCGTTAAGAAAGATACAACAGAGCTATCTGGAGTCGGGATTTCTCTCATAAGCGAATCGAGATCGCCAACAGCATTAGATTCCGTCGTACTCATGAACCAATAATCCTCAGCCATGTCCGCCGAATAAGCTAAATTGTTAGACGACGAACTCGAAAAAGTAAGTGTTCCAACAGAATTTCCATTAGTATCGTAGCCGCTTATATAGATTTTCTCGCTCTTTGCATTCTTGAGCGTGATTGTGTTACCCGAATCCAAATTCAAGATTACATCATTGCCGTTAAGCGTAGCGTTCTTGAACTTCACGCCGTTTCTGAGATAAATCTCGTCGCTCGTTTTGAAGTTGTAGACCGTCTCGTTGCCGTCGCCTTTATAGTAGTAAATATCGTCGTAGCCATTGCCGCAATAGATGATGTCGTTACCCTCGCCTGCATAAATATATCCGCTACCTTCACCACAATAGACAGTGTCATTTCCTGCACCTGCTTGAATCTCATTAGAGCCTTTACCACCCCAAATAATATTTGCTCTGTTGTCGCCTGCAATCGACAAAGAATATTTAACCGCCGAAGCATCAATATTTACAGGGTTTGCCGCAAATTGCGAGCTCCTAAATGTAGTACCCTCATAATCAGACGCCAATAATGCTGTGTTGCCAGAAAATGAAACTTTGCCTAAAGTTTTAGACCCCAGCCAATATCCATTCGTGTCATAACCGTCAATATAAATTCTCTCGCTCTTTGCATTCTTGAGCGTGATTGTGTTACCCGAATCCAAATTCAAGAT
>CAMJKR010000357.1 GCA_946406415.1 uncultured Selenomonadales bacterium
CACGTTGCTTTTCATTGGCAGACCTCTAAAATCATTTCGTAGACATTTTATAAAGCTCTTGCGCCGTGTTGAAATCCTTATCATCAAACAAGAAATGATCTGGCGGCAGAGTTGCCACAAACTGTAAAACTTGCGCGGCTTCTTCCAGCGTATATTTTTTCTTTAAATGCTCCGGAACTTTTTGCCCAGTCTCGCGCTCAACTTGCGCTATCAATTTTTGCTGTTGCTTATTCAGTTCTCGACAAAATCTTTCTAAGTCCATTTACAACCCTCCTTAGCTTATAAGAACTTGCCCGAAATAAACGACTAAGCCCATAAATATTACGAACGGAATATAAATTTTAACGGCGAACGCTAACAGTTGAGAATCCGCGCCCTTTACGCCGATTGCCGCCGAACCGATTGCTATCGACAACGGAGAAATCATTTTGCCCGCGCAGGCTCCCGTTGCATTTGCCGCCGCAACCCACGCTTGAACAGTTTCGTTTGCTCCGATTGCTTGGCTCGCTATAACTTGCAATTTTCCGAACAAAACACAGCTTGAAGTCGCCGAACCCGTTATATACGTTCCGACTGAACCTAAAAACGCCGCGATTAATGGATAAGCCGTGCCCGTCGCCGCAACTGCCGTATCTGCAATTTGTCCCGTCATGCCGCTGTAGCCCATAACTTTTGCCGTCGCTATAACCGCGATTATTGTCACCATTGTAAATTTTAAGCTGTTGATTGTCTTCTTGAGTACGCCGAGCATTTCTCCAAAACTCGCGCCCTGCTTTGAACCCGCGATAAATGCCGCCAACATTATCAAAACGCCTGGTGTATTTATCCAGACAAATGTGTAAGGGGAGCCGCCCTCGCCGTTGTAAATTGGAACCGCCGTTTTGAATTGCATTAAGAACGAATTTATCGGCGGGATTAGCTTACTCGTGAACAGCAGGAAAATAAAAATTAAAATGAACGGTAGACAAGCGTTTATGCCCTGCGCGGCGGTAATTTTCGCGTGAGCTTGATCACTCATTGCAAATTCGGGGTCGTTTACCGGAAATTTTTTTGCAATGAAAACTATCGTGCCCATTGTGCAGATTGCGCCCGCTACAACTGCCAACTCCGGACCTACGAACATTGATAACGCCAATTCCGGAATAAAAAATGCTAATCCCGCGCCTAAGCAAAGCATTGTCATTCCGCGTAAACCTTTCATGCCGCCGCCCGTCACGATTACCATTAGCCACGGACATAATAAAGTTAAAACTCCAAGCTGTAATGATGTAAACGTTGCGAGCTGAACCGAATCAAAGCCCGTGACACTGCCTAAGGTTACAAGCGGTATGCCGATTGAGCCGTAAGCCGTCGGTACCGAGTTCGCGATTAAACAAACTGAAACTGATAATATCGGATTAATGCCAATGCCCGCTAACATGCCGGCAGGAACCGCGATTGCCGTACCGAATCCCGCCATGCCCTCTAAAAAGCCGCCGAAGCCCCAGCCGATTAGCAAAATCAATACGCGCTTGTCGTGACTGACGCTCGTTAGCATGTCTTTAATCGTGTCCATTGCTTTTGTATGTAATGTTAAATTATAAGTGAAAATCGCCGCCACAATAACTAGCAAAATCGGCCAACACGCCAACGCGACGCCTTCAAGCACGGATTCAATCGCCCGCACGCTTTCCATATTCCAGACGCCCATGCCCGCCGCTAATGAAATCACCAACGCGATTAGGCACGCCTTCCACGCCGGCATTTTTATTACGCTTAGCGCGAGCACCAGCCATAAAATCGGCGATAACGCAAGTAGAAACATCAATTCCCCCGACCTCCTAACCAAATGCAAAGAAAATAATTCCAATGCCGCAAATTTCTATGGAGGGCGAAAAAATTCCTGCTTAGTAAAAATTTTCTGTCAACAAGCCGCTATGCCAGCCGCATTTCCCATAGACCACGCCGCTTGCAAGTTAAAGCCGCCTGTGAATCCGTCAATGTCTGCAACTTCGCCGACGATATATAAATTTTCTACGACTTTGGAACGCATTGTTCGCGGTTCAATTTCTTTTATCGAAATGCCGCCCGAAGTTACGATTGCTTCTGCTATTGGGCGCGTTTTTGTTATCGTCAATGGCAAGCCGCGCAGAATTTCTACCAATCGCCGCCGCTCTGATTGTTTTATTTCGTCGACGCGCTTTTCTTCCAGAATATATGATAAATCTAAAACTATCGGGATTAATTTTGACGGCAACAAATCAATCAGCGCATTTTTTACAATTTTTCCTCTGAACTTTTCAAAGTCGCGTAAAATCCTCGCGTCGAGTTGTTCGGGCGTCAACGCAGGCTTTAAATTTATTTCAAGCTCCACAAAATTTTTCGCCGCTAAAAGTTTTGCCGCTTGCCCGCTCAAAGTTAAAATTATCGGTCCCGAAACTCCAAAGTGCGTGAATAACATCTCGCCAAATTGTTCAGCGATTTTTTTTCCCTCCGCTAAAAGTTTTACTCGAACATTTTTTAACGAAAGTCCTTGCAAGTCGCGTACAAAATCTTCCTCGACTTCTAAGGGCACGAGCGCGGGCAAAATTTCTGTGACGGTGTGACCTAATCGCCGCGCAAATTTAAATCCGTCGCCACTTGAACCCGTTGCAGGATAACTCGCGCCGCCCGTCGCCAAAATATAATTATCAGCTTTAAAAATTTTATTGACGACCACTACGCCGACGATTTTTTTATTTTCGGCAAGGATTTCTTTGACGGGCGAATTAGTTTTGACTTCGACGCCTAAAATCGCCAATTTTTTTTTCAGCGCGTCGATAACTTCGCTTGCGTCGTCGCTTGCAGGAAAAACTCTGCCGCCACGCTCGATTTTGGTTTTGACGCCGAGACTTTCAAAAAAATTTACCGTATCAATCGGTGAAAAATTTTTTAACGCGCTGTATAAAAACTTC
>CAMJKR010000358.1 GCA_946406415.1 uncultured Selenomonadales bacterium
CGGCAACTTTTTTGCGTGCGGATTCGTAGACTTGAGTTGCCCGCACGCTCAATTCGTACACGCCGCGATGCGGATTGGCGTTGCAACCGCCGTAGTAGCCGCAAATCGAACGAACGACGCTTTCTGGCTTTTGAGTGGTCGCGCCGTTGTCCAGATATGCAAGCGGCTGTCCGTTCATTTTGCTCCGCAATATCGGAAAGTCATTCAAAAAATTTTTATCCATAAACAACCCTCCTAAGAAGATTTTCTATTTCCGCCATTATGTTATCAACCGCGCTGTCAATATCCGCTTGATTCTTAAAACGCGCTAAAGTTTCGTCAACGTCATAAAAATCAATGGGGTTGCCCTGCGGCAAATCTGTTTTTCCAATCATGCCGGCGAGTTTTTGTCCTTTTTGCCAATAATCCTTGATAAAATCTTGCGGCAGAATATTTTTCCCGTCAAGCAATCGTTTAATATCAGCTCTTTTGCAAATGGCGTTATATATTTTACTGTCATAAATCACAAAGCTCGCGCTGAGTGTTCTTGAACGCTTAAAATCATTTTCGCCGCCGTTGTAACTTTCTACAAAAAACCAAAGCTCTTTATCATCGCCAAACTTTATGACATTGCCCGCCGCGTCCGTGCAGAGAAAACCTATATTTGGTGCTGAATGTCCTTTGAAAAAAAACTTTAAAATTTCGTAGTTATAAGGTTGCTCATAGCCGGCGTCGAATTTAAGACGATATTTCCGGCAAAAATTTTTATCAAAGCGTTTTTCCAATGCCGTAAAAAATTTGCGCATAATATCTTCGACTTGCAACTGCGGCTTAGTTCTTTGCGTAATTTTGCGAACGTAGGAAAGAAGACGCGACAAATTATTTCGGCAAGAAAAATTTTTGGGCGCATGTTTCAAGCATTCTTCAAGCCAAGGCAAAAGTTCCGTGCGAAAAGTTAACTTTATAATTTTATCCTGATGAATAGCTAAATCGTTTATATCGCCGTAGCCCGTATTAGGTGCGCTCGTTCTTTCGGGAAAATATCCGTGCAACGTCAGATAATAAAGTATGGGCGGCTCGTTAAAATAATATTTTCGATTGTGAATTTGAGCCTCGCGCAAATAATCGTCGCATTGCGATTGCCCGCTTCCCGCCTCAATTTTAACCTCAACCGGAATGAAACGTTTCAACGTGATGATTACCAAATCGATATAGCGCGTGCGTTCAGTGAATCTCGTCGGATATTCTCCGTAAATTTCCGCGCTGTCCAATTCCGCCGCCGTCATGTCGAGGCGCAAAACGTGTTTAGCAAACAATTCAAGGTAGAGCCGCCAACGTTCGGGATTTTCTTTGGGCGACAACAGCTTGTACATTAAGCCGGTTAATTCGCGCTCGTTCATTTAGTACACCTCCGATAATTTTTTTATATTGTAGCGGCGGAATTCAATTTACGCAACTAAAATAGCTGTCAGCTTTTAGAATTCTAACAGCTAACAGCTAGAAGCTAACAGCTAACCTCATCTGTCTGGGAAAAATTCGTCATGAATGCTGTTGACAGCCTCTGTAACTTGCGAGCCTTGAACGAGGCACGAAACACTAATCTCCGACGTGCTGATAATATCAATGTTGACATCTGCGCGGGCGAGTGCACCGAACATTCTAGCGGCAATGCCGGGACTGCCCAACATGCCTGCGCCGACGATTGAAACTTTTGCCATATCCTCTTCGACTAAAACGGACGCGGCATTAATTTTTTCGCTAGCCGTGCCGATAATTTTTTTTGCCTCCGCCAAATCGTTAAGGTCAATCGTAAAAACAATGTCATTAATATTGCGGTCGATATTGCGAATGCTCTGGACAATCATGTCAACGGAAATATTTGCGTCGGCGAGAGATTGGAAGAGCGTATGCGCAATGCCCGGACTGTTCGGGACGCCGATAACCGAAATTTTTGCAACCTTCATATCGTGAGCTACGCCGCGAATTTCAAAATCTTTTTCCTCCACCGTATAATCCTCCCTGATAATCGTGCCCGCGTCTTTTGTAAAAGTTGAGCGGACGTGAATCGGAATATTAAAGTACTGCCCCATCTCCACCGAGCGCGGTTGCATAACTCCTGCGCCGAGACGAGCCATTTCCAACATTTCGGAATAGGTAATTTCTTTCATCTTGCGAGCGTTCTTGACAATGCGCGGGTCAGCCGAGTAGACGCCCTCCACGTCGGTAAAAATTTCGCACTCGTCGGCTTTAAGTGCGCCCGCCAACGCAACGGCAGAAGTATCCGAGCCGCCGCGCCCCAATGTCACGGGGTCGCCGAATCTGTCTGCGCCTTGAAAGCCGGCAACAACGACGACTTGCCCTTTGTTAAGTTCATCATGAACGCGCTTTGGTTTGATACCTAAAATTTTGCCCTTCGTGTGCACGGAATTTGTTCTCATGCCGACTTGTGCGCCCGTTAAAGAAATTGCAGGTTGTCCCAACTTTTTAAACGCCATAGCCAACAGCGCAATCGAAACTTGTTCGCCCGTCGTTAGGAGCATGTCCATTTCCCGCAAATAATCGCCCTTATAAGGTTCCGTGTCTATGCCGCTCGCCAGTGAAATTAAACCGTCAGTCGTCTTGCCCATTGCCGAGACTACCACGACGATTTTATCATCAGATTTTTTTTCGGAAAGAATTCTGTTTGCCACTGCCAAAATTTTATCAGTCGTCGCAACCGAACTGCCGCCGAATTTTTTTACGATAAGAGCCACTGTTTTTCAATCCTCCTTAGTACAGCCGGAAAATTTTCACGAACTGCGACGTTTCATATTAGTTTCATTTTTCGGCATTGTAGCAAAGATTTTTTCTTTAGTCAAAAATTTTTCCCTCCAAACGCAAATTTAGTGGTTAGTGATTGGTGGCTAGTGACTAGGAACTTCTAACCACTAACCACTAGCCACTAACCACTAA
>CAMJKR010000359.1 GCA_946406415.1 uncultured Selenomonadales bacterium
CTCGTTGAGATGGAAGTCCGCGAACTTTTGAGCAAATACGAATTCCCCGGCGACGACATTCCTGTTATTGCTGGCTCGGCTCTCCTCGCGCTTGAAGGCGACGAAGAACAAAAGAAAAATATTCTTAAGCTCCTCGACGCTGTTGACGAATACATTCCGACGCCTGCACGCGACACCGATAAACCGTTCCTTATGCCTGTTGAGGACGTCTTCACGATTACCGGACGCGGCACCGTTGCTACCGGTCGTGTTGAACGCGGTATGTTGAAACTCAATGAGCCGGTTGAAATCGTCGGTCTTCGTGACGAACCCCGCAAGACTGTTGCAACTGGTATTGAAATGTTCCGTAAGCTCCTCGACAGCGCGGTTGCTGGCGATAACGTTGGTGTTCTTCTGCGCGGCGTTGACCGTAAAGAAATTGAACGCGGTCAAGTTATTGCTAAACCTGGCACGATTCATCCGCACACGAAGTTTAAGGCTCAAGTTTACGTCTTAACTAAAGATGAGGGCGGTCGTCATACTCCGTTCTTTGCTAACTATCGTCCGCAATTCTACTTCCGCACAACCGACGTTACGGGCGTAGTTAGCGACTTGAAAGACACTAACGGCAATGCGGCTGAAATGTGCATGCCTGGCGACCACATTGAAATGACGGTCGAACTTATCACCCCGATTGCTATCGAAAAAGGTTTGCTCTTTGCTATCCGCGAGGGCGGTCATACCGTCGGTTCGGGGCGTGTTATCGAGATTCTTGAAGCGTAAAAATTTTTTGACGCTCGGATAATAAATCGGTTAGGCGGTCGGTAGTCAGCCCAAAAACTGATTATCGGCCGTCGTTGCTGATTAAATAAAAAATTTTTCTTGAAACTAATAGCGACGCTTGCTATAATTTTTATTTGGCAACACGTTGTTAAAAGCTGTGACGTGGCAGATTGCTAGGCAGGGGAAATTCCCCTCTGTCAAGGGAACTGCCGCGGAGCAATGTTGGAAGCTTTGACTTTCGACTAAGGAGGAATTATTTTGGCAAAGCAACAAAAAATCCGGATTCGCCTCAAGGCCTACGATCACAAATCGTTAGACCAGAGCGCAACCAAGATTGTGGAGACTGCCAAAAAAACTGGCGCGTTAGTTTCGGGTCCTATCCCGTTGCCGACGGAAAAAAATATCTACACAATTTTGCGTTCGCCGCACGTCAACAAGGATTCGCGTGAACAATTCGAAATGCGCACGCACAAACGCTTGATTGACATTCTCCAACCGACGCACAAGACAGTTGATGCGCTCATGCGTTTGGATTTGCCCGCCGGTGTTGACATCGAGATTAAGGTCTAAGGAGGTGGCAACATTGGCAAAAACACTTTTAGGAATTAAACTCGGCATGACGCAAATTTTCACGGAAGAGGGGCGCGTCATTCCCGTAACCGTCGTTGAAACCGGCAAAAACGTTGTTATTCGCAACAAAACTGTCGACACTGACGGCTACTGCGCGGTTCAGCTCGGCTTCGGCGAAATTAAGGAAAGCAGAGTTAACAAACCCGATATGGGACAGTTCAAAAAGGCTGGAATTAAGCCCGTGAAATTTATCCGCGAAGTGCGTTTGGCGGCGGAGTCTGAATATAAAATCGGCGACGTTATCGGCGTAGATATTTTCGCGGCGGGTGAACTCGTTGACGTTGTTGGAACTTCAAAGGGCAAAGGTTTTGCCGGTTCAATTAAGCGTCATAATTTCGCACGCGGTCCTATGGGGCACGGTTCCAAGTCTCATCGTGAACCAGGTTCGACTGGCGCAATGCTCTCTGGTCCTGGCGGTCGTGTCATCAAAGGCAAAAAACTTCCTGGACGTATGGGCGGCACTCGCACAACGATTCAGCGTTTGACGATTGTTAAAGTCGACGCAGATAGAAATTTGCTCCTCATCAAAGGCGCAATCCCCGGTCCTAAAAAAGGACTTGTCATCGTTCGCGAAACCGTCAAGCCTACCAAGAAACATAAATAATAATCGAAAGGAGGAAATGAGATAATGCCAACTGTAGCAGTTTACGATATGACCAACAACAAAGTCGGCGACCTTGAGCTTAGCGAAGAAATTTTCGGCGTTGAGATTAATGAAGGACTTGTGCACCAAGCGGTTGTCATGCAAATGGCGTCGTGGCGTTTGGGCACGCATAACACCAAAACTCGCGCAGACGTTCGCGGCGGCGGTAAAAAGCCCTGGCGTCAAAAAGGTACAGGTCGCGCCCGCGCAGGTTCCCGCAGAAGTCCCCTTTGGCGCGGCGGCGGCACGATTTTTGGACCGCACCCCCGCGATTACTCGTTCAGTATGCCCCGTAAACAACGTCGCCTCGCGTTAAAATGCGTTCTCACCGACAAAGTTAAAGAAGGCAATTTAATCGTTCTTGATAAGCTCAACTTTGACGAACCCAAGACGAAAAAATTTGTCGAACTCCAAAAAACTTTCGGCGTCGACGGTTGCAAGTCGCTGTTCATAACTCGTGAACTTATCGATAACGTGTCGCGTTCCTCTAATAATCTGCAGAACGCTAAGGCAATCGCCGCACTTCAACTTAACGTCTACGACATTCTTAACAGCGATAAACTCTTCCTCACCAAAGACGCGGTTGCGAAAATTGAGGAGGTGTACGTATAATGGACGCTAGGGACATTTTGATTAGACCGCTTATAAGTGAACGTTCGACTGACCTCATGCAGGAAGGCAAATTTGTTTTCGTCGTCGACAAACGCGCTAATAAAATTCAAATCGCGCAGGCAGTCAAAGAAATTTTTAACGTGACTGTCGAGGATGTCAACACCATGAACGTTAAGGGCAAAACTAAACGTCGCGGGCGCACGGTCGGCAAAACTAACAGCTACAAAAAAGCTATCGTCAAGCTCCGTGCGGGCGAAACTATTG
>CAMJKR010000360.1 GCA_946406415.1 uncultured Selenomonadales bacterium
AGGTAAATTGCATAAGCTTATCCCCGAAATGTTTGACCTGTTTTTAACGCCGCTTGTAACAGTTTTAATTGCGGGCGCGGCGGCAATTTTTATCTTGCAACCGATAGGCGGCGCAGTATCAGACGCAATCGGCGCGGCTGCAACAACGGCAATTCATTCGGGCGGCGCGTTCGTAGGATTCATATTGGCGGGCGTGTGGTTGCCGCTTGTCATGTTGGGAATACATCAAGCAATGACGCCGATTCACGTCGATTTAATTTCACAGTTCGGCGTAACGATTTTGTTGCCGATTTTAGCAATGGCGGGAGCTGGGCAAGTCGGCGCGTCAATCGCGGTTTACTTCAAAACTAAGAATAAATTTTTAAAGAAGACAATAGCCTCCGCGTTGCCGGTCGGCATGATGGGCGTTGGCGAACCGCTGATTTACGGCGTGACGTTCCCGCTGTTCAAACCGTTTATCGGCGCGTGCATAGGCGGGGCGTTCGGAGGCTCAGTTGTTGCCTCGTTTACAGTTGGCGCGGCGACGCTCGGAATTTCAGGACTTCCATTAGCCGCAACTACAAATAATATTCCCGTCTACTTTATGGGGCTTGTCGTATCTTATATCGTCGGTTTTATCGCAACGTGGATTATCGGCTTTGATGATCCTGCTGAAGCATAAAAAAATCCCCGCGCAGATTCTGTACGGGGAAATTTTTTTGCCTTCAAACAAAACTTTACAGTACGATCTCTTCTCTGACGAAAAGTTTTTTAAACAAGTCGATAAAGTTCTTGCACGCCGTCGAAAGCGTTTGATTCTTGCGCCAAGCAACAACCGTGTGCGTCGTCATTTCCGGTTCGACGATTTTTTTGTAAACTAAATCGCCGTCGGTGAGGAGCCGCTTGCTTGAAACGGGAATCATTGCCGCGCCCAAATTCATCTTGACCATTAGCAAATCTTGAACGATACTATCAGAGACGCAAATAATATTCGGTTCAAAATCAAGCTTTTTGCAGGCGGCAATGAAATTCGACTTCCAACGGAGCGGGATAATCAGCGGCTGGTCTTTAAGTTCTTCAAGCCTAATCGTCGAGTCGTCCTCGCCGCAAACGTTTTCGGAATTCATAACCATAACGAGCGGTTCATTGGGCAAAACGAGCAATTCATAGGCAAGATTGTCGACTTGGGTGCGCGTGATTGCAACTTCGATTATGCGGCTGTCGAGCAATTCGATAATCCTCGCGCCTTCCGCCTCCCAAATCTCAAAAGTAACATCGGGATAAATTTTGCGGAATTGGGCGATTAAATCGGGCAGAATCATCGCGCCTAACGTCGTGATTGTCCCGATACGAACTGTGCCTTTGGTGCCGCTACCGATTTCCTTAATTTCGCGAACAGTGCCGTCGACCATACACAAAATACTTTCAACGCGGTTGTAGAGGACTTGTCCCGCCTCCGTCAAACGAATTCGACGCGAGCCGCGCTCAAAAAGTTTCACGTGCAAATTTTCTTCGAGGTGCTTCATTTGGCGGCTAAGGGCGGGTTGTGCTATGCCCAAACGTTGTGCCGCGTGGCTGATGTTTCCTTCCTCAACGATTGCGAAGAATGCACGCATATCTTTAATGCCGATACCTTGTGCCATTTCGTTAAGTCATCTCCATTAAATTTTTTTTACTACCGATACTTCAAAATCTGCCGACATTATAGCACACTTTAGCACAATGTGATATAATTTTTATAAAAAATTTATAGTTGATTTCAAGCAATATTGGAGGAGATATTTTGAACAGAATTCGTACACGTTTTGCGCCCAGCCCGACTGGTTACATGCACATTGGCAATTTGCGGACGGCTCTTTACGCCTATTTATTTGCGAAGTCGCAGGGCGGCGATTTTATTTTGCGAATTGAAGACACTGACCGCGCCCGTTACGTTGCTGATGCAGTTGAATTTATCGAGCGCACGCTTGCCGCCGCAAAAATCATTCCCGACGAAGGTCCTCATCACGGCGGAGCATTTGCCCCTTACGTTCAAAGCGAGCGCATGGACATTTATAAAAAATACGCCGAGCAACTGGTTGCGGACGGGCACGCTTACTACGAAAACGGCGCGATTCGTCAAAAAATGCCGCGTGCAGGTGAAACTACTTTCTTCGACGTTTTGCACGGCAACATTACAATCGCCAATTCCGAGCTTGAAGACCAAGTTTTATTGAAAAGCGACGGTATGCCCACTTACAATTTTGCAAACGTCATTGACGATCATTTAATGGAAATTTCGCACATCATACGCGGCACGGAGTTTATTACGTCGACGCCTAAGCATGTTTTGCTTTACGAATTTTTTGGTTGGGAGTTGCCGACGTTCATACATTTGGCACCGGTTATGGGCAAGGCGGAGGACGGTACAGTTTCCAAGCTAAGCAAACGACACGGCGCGACGAGTTTTAACGACTTGATTGAGGCGGGTTATCTTCCCGAAGCGATTACGAATTATGTTGCGCTTTTGGGCTGGAGTCCTAAGAATTCTTGCCAAGAAATTTTTTCTATGGACGAGCTGATTAAGAATTTCAGTCTTGACGGCTTGAGTAAATCGCCCGCCGTGTTCGATTACGCTAAACTCGATTGGATGAGCGGCGAATATTTTAAAGCTATGAGCGACGAAGATTTTGCTAAAGTTGCCGATAAATATTTTGGAGACTTTGACGCGCCGCGAAAAATTTTCCTGTCAAGCTTGCTGAAAACTCGCGTCGCTAAACTGTCTGATATTCCGGATATGATTGCCTTCCTTAAAAATCTGCCGCAATTCGACGTTGAACTATTTAACAACAAACGCAATAAAATTACGCCGCAAAAATCCGCAGAAATTCTCGCGCCCGCAATAAAAATTTTAGAAAATGTCGACGATTGAAATCGG
>CAMJKR010000361.1 GCA_946406415.1 uncultured Selenomonadales bacterium
CAACGGAGTCGATGATTTGCGACCATGATTTTGCTAAACTTTATCTGCCGGATTATGACGAATTCGCGACGCCCGATAAATTAAATAAACATTACGCGCTAGAGGACGAAGCCGGCGAAGTTCACAAGTTGCGCGTCGACCAATTCAAGCGTTGGCATATTTTCTTCGGCAAGGAACTTTGCATGTTGCCTTACGTTGAAAAATTTTTAGGTGCGGCAACGTTGAGGATTGAGGCGCAGAATTATTCGACTGAAGTCACCGCGCAGGTTGTCAGACTTTATCGCGACGCCCTCGACGGCAAAAATCTAACAGCTAACAGCTATCAGCTACCAGCTAAACTCGGCGCGGGCGTCTATCGTTTCAAGCAGAGTAAAAATTCAATTCAGCTGTCCTCGTAAGGACGAACACGCAAAGTTAATCCTCGTTCGTCGCAAATCTTTTGACAGGCAATAATTTCTTCAGGCGTTGTAACCTTATCGACAACAGTTAAGACGACATGCGGCACGAAAACTTTCATGTGTTCGGCAAAAGTTAACATTGCCTCAAAAGATTTTATACCATAGGCGGCACGAGTGAGCTTGAAATATTTTTCGGCAGTCGCCGCGTTGAGACTAATTGACGCCGTGTCCAGAATATTTTCAAAGTCAGTGGCAATTTCTCGTCCGTGATAAAGTTCGCCCAAGCCGTTCGTGTTGAGGCGCGTCGGCATATTCGGGCGAATTTTTTTTACGTAAGTCAAAAGCTCTACGAGTTCGGCAAATCTAATCGTCGGCTCGCCGAATCCGCAAAATACAACTTCCTTGATAACTTGCCAGGGTGCGGCGTCGAATTCGGCTTTAACTTCCTCAACTGTCGGCTCACGTTCTAACCAAAGACTTGACTCTTTAGCCATAGATTTTTTTTGTCGCAGGCAGAAGACACAATCGCAGTTGCAACGATTAGTTAAGTTCACGTAGAGACCTCGCGGCGTCGTCGAATCAATTTTCAAGCTTTCGGCAAGCGGCAAATACTTTCCGCCTTTGTGTGTTGCGTAGACAATCATTTAGATCACTCCTTGACTTATTTGCAAGCTTATGGTAAATTTTTCTTGCTTAAATAAAACAATTTTAATGGTAGACAGTTAATGCTACCGCGTCGACTTCTTCCTCGTTATTGGTTTAAAACTGTAAAAACGATTCGGAAGCCGTCCGCTACGACGGCTCTTCACTTACTTGCGGTTATCGAAGAACGTCAGCAACGCGATGACGAAAGTCCCGACGTTGGAAAGAAAATCAATCCAGTCGAAGAAATCCATGCGCGTTACCTCCTTCCTTCGAGGAAGAAGCCGACAAATCGAACTGCCTACCAATTAAACTATATCATACGTTCATAAAACTTTCAAGTTAATTGTGATTGACACACTTCAAGCTTAGTGATAAATTTTTTCCGCTAGGCTTGAAATTTTTTTTGGGAGGGATTCACATGAAAAAACTCATCAATGCGGTTGAAGCCGTCGAAGAGCAAATGATTTTGGGGCTGGTTAAATCCGCGCCCGATAAGCTCGCTAAGCTCGAATGCGGCAATGTGGTCGTTCGCGCCGATAAAAAGCCCGCCAATAAAGTTGCACTCGTCAGCGGCGGCGGCTCCGGTCATGAACCTGCACACGGCGGCTTTGTCGGAACGGGTATGCTTGATTGCGCGGTTGCTGGAGCGGTTTTCACCTCGCCGACGCCCGATAAAATTTTTGAGGGCATTAAAGCCGTTGCGACGGATCAAGGCGTCCTTTGTATCGTCAAAAATTATACTGGCGACGTGCTGAATTTTGAAATGGCAATCGACATGGCGCAAGACGAGGATATTAAAGTTGACCACGTTGTAGTTAATGATGATGTTGCCGTTCAGGATAGCCTTTACACGACGGGGCGGCGCGGCGTAGCAGGAACAATTCTCGTGCACAAAATCGCCGGAGCCAAAGCTGAGGAAGGCGCAACTCTTGAGGAAGTTAAAGCCGTCGCGGAAAAAGTTATCGCTAACGTTCGGACGATGGGCATGGCAATTTCCCCGTGCACAGTTCCCGCCGCCGGCAAGCCTGGTTTTGAACTGGCAGAGGACGAAGTTGAAATCGGCATTGGCATTCACGGCGAACCAGGCACGCACAGAGAAAAAATCGCCTCTGCCGACGAAATCGCCAAAACGCTCCTTGATAAAATCCTAGCCGACATTGACTATAAAAATCAGGAAGTCGTCGTTATGGTAAACGGCATGGGCGCAACGCCGCTTATGGAACTTTACATTATTAATAATTTTGTGCAGGATTATCTTAAATCGGCAGGCGTTAAAGTTTACGATACAATGGTTGGTAATTACATGACGTCAATCGAAATGGCGGGCTTTTCGCTTACGCTGTTGCGTCTCGATGATGAACTTAAGAAACTTTACGATGCGCCCGCAGATACTCCCGCGCTAAAGAGGTAAGGATATGGACAATAAAAAAATTCTCGCGATAATCGCCGCTATTGCCAAAAAAATTGAGGCTGAGAAAGATTTTCTTACTGAACTCGATAACGAAATTGGCGACGGTGATCACGGCATAAATCTTGCTCGCGGCTTTAAAAGTGTCGAAGAAAAATTGCCAACTTTTGCCGATAAAGATATTGGCGCGATTTTAAAAGGCGTCGGCACTCAACTCGTCTCAACTGTCGGCGGCGCGTCGGGTCCGCTTTACGGCACGGCGTTTATGAAGGCTGGCAACGTCTGCAAAGGCAAAATGGAACTCACTGACGCGGAATTTGTTGCGGCACTTGAAGCGGCGATTAACGGCGTAAAAATGCGCGGTAAAGCTGTTGAGGGCGAAAAAACTATGCTTGATTCTCTCTGCCCCGCTTATAAGGCTCTCAAGGACGGCATT
>CAMJKR010000362.1 GCA_946406415.1 uncultured Selenomonadales bacterium
GAAAGAATTTTCTTCATTAATGCGGGTGTCTTGCTTATGCTATCAATCGTTCCTGGTCTGCCTGGTGTCCCGTTTGCGTCGCTGGCATTAATTTGCGCGTTTATCGGTTATAGCCTACACAAGAAAAGTATCGTGCCTGAAGAAATTAAAGAGGAGCAACAACAAGCTAAAGAAAAAACAGAGGCAACTCGTCCCGAAAATATTATCTCGCTGTTGCAAGTCGACCCAATGGAATTGGAAATTGGTTATTCGCTGATTCCGCTTGTCGACACGGGGCAAGGCGGCGACTTACTCGACCGTATTGTTATGATTCGACGACAATGCGCCCTTGAACTCGGTTTAGTCGTCCCGACAATCCGTATCCGCGATAATATTCAAATCAAGCCGAACGCTTACATCATCAAGCTAAAAGGTATGGAAATTGCTCGCGGTGAACTCATGCTTGACCACTTCTTAGCAATGAACTCCGGCACGGTTTTTGAAGAAATTCCCGGTATTGAAACTGTGGAGCCTGCGTTCGGATTGCCCGCGCTGTGGATTCCTGAAGGTCAACGCGAACAGGCAGAACTTAGCGGCTATACTGTCGTCGACGCCGTATCAGTTTTGGCAACGCATTTAACGGAAATTATTAAACAACACGCCGCAGAAATTCTCGGTCGTCAAGAAACTCAAAATCTCGTCGACAACCTCGCAAAATCCAATCGCGGACTCGTCGACGAAGTTGTACCCGAACTTTTGGGCATTGGCGAAATTCAAAAGGTCTTGGCTAATTTGCTCAGCGAACGCATTTCAATCCGCGATATGGCAACGATTATGGAAGTGCTCGCCGATTACGCTCGCGCCACTAAGGATCCAGAAATTTTAACGGAATATGTGCGCCACGCTATGGCAAGACAAATTACTCATCAAGTCGTTCAGGGCGGAACAACTTTGCCATGCGTCACACTCGACCCCGCGTTGGAAAATCGGATTGTCGGCGGCGTTCAGAGAACGGATCATGGCTCATACGTCAGCCTCGATCCGGATTCTATGCGGCGTATGATTGCCTCTCTAAACAGAGAAGTCGAAAAGCTCGCCAATCAAGGTTATCCTGCCGTCATACTTACAAGTCCCGCCGTGCGTCTATACTTCCGCAAACTCGTTGAACGTTCGGTTCAAGGTCTTACAATCGTTTCACACGCAGAAATTGACCAGTCCGTTGAAATTCAAATTATCGGCGTCATCAAAATTTGATATAAAAAAATTAACCTCCGCGCAGATTTGCGGAGGTTTTTTTGTTGCAAAAAATTTTATTTCTTAACGAACTTGGAGCCGCTGATTTTATAAGTATCGTCGTTGATGTGGAAAGTTTTAGCCGTGAAGTCTTTCAAAGTTACGGAACCTTCCTCGAATTTTAACGTGACGGCTTTACTTTTATAAGTTGCCGTAAAGTCGAGGCTGTCAAGCGTAAGCGTATCATTTTTGTCGAAGCCGAAGATAACATCTTTGCCCTCGCCCGCATGATAGATAAAAGTATCCGCGCCGGAGTCGCCCCACAACGAATCATTACCGGCACCGCCGATAAGAGTATCATCGCCCTTGCCGCCCTTTAGTGTGTCCCTGCCGAAACCGCCGTAAATTTTATCGTTACCGGAATTACCGAAAATGGAATCGTTGCCCGACTCGCCGTAAAGTATATCGCTTTTCGAGCCGCCCAAAATTACGTTGTCGAGCTTGTTAGCGACAATTTTAACCGCCGACGTGCGCTTAGAGGCGTCAGCCGTTCCAACGTCCGAATCAAGTTTCACGGGCGATTTTGTTTTGTTATTAATTGTCAAAGTCTTCACGTCGCTAACGAGCGTTTCAAACGTTTTGCCTTTGGAATTAATCATGCTGAGTTTTTTATTTGCGCCGTCTTTAACGGTCAACGTGCCTTTGCCGATTGTAAAGACGACATCGGAGCCTTTAAGCGTTGCCTTAGAAATTGCCGTGCCAATAGAAATTTTATCGCCCGCTACGTAGTCGACGATAGTGTCGTTGCCGTCGCCATTGTTGTAAACAAAAATATCCTTACCGTCGCCACCGACTAACGAATCATTGCCCTTGCCGCCCCAGAGCGTGTCCTTGCCCGCGCCGCCGTTGATTTTGTCTGCTCCTGCCGCGCCGTCAATGTAGTCGTCGTTGCCGGTGCCAATGATTTTGTTAGCGAGCTTATTAGCGGTAATTGTCAAGTCGTGTTCAACAGCCGAGGCGTCAATAGTCTTAAGCCTGGAATAATCGCTGTATTCACTCGGAGTGAATTGGTCGTTCGTGTAGTTTGAGTTAAGCGTAACTGCCGTACCCGCGTCATTATATTCGACTGGATTTTTAGGTCCAGGAGTAGTATAGTCGACGACATTAAGCCCCATTTTTGCAGCGTTCTTAATGATAATTTTGCCTTTACCGACAGTAAGGATAACGTCGCTACTTTTCACTATGGCTTTGTTTACCGTGCCCGCGACGTAAATTATATCGTCTTCTGTGTAGTCAACGATAGTGTCGTTACCGTCGCCATTGTTGTAAACGAAAATATTCTCGCCGTCGCCACCGTAAAGCATGTCATTGCCTTTGCCGCCAACGAGCGTGTCATTGTCGTCGCCACCATAGAGCGTATCTCTACCCGCGCCGCCGTCAATGTAATCGTCTTCTTCGGTTCCGATGATTTTGTTGGCGAGTTTATTAGCGATAATTGTCAAGTCGTGTTCGACTTCAGAGGCGTCAATAGTTTTAATCGCATCACCGTCTTCGTAGTCAGCAGTATCGAAGCTATCTTTCATGTAAGAAGACGTGAGAGTTGCCGCCGTGCAATCGGAATTACATATAACGGTAGCGGTTTCGGGATAGGTGTGCTCGCCGGTTTCGTCAGAG
>CAMJKR010000363.1 GCA_946406415.1 uncultured Selenomonadales bacterium
TTTGGATTCGGCAAGATTTCTGTTTTGTACGCTTTTAACATAGTTATTTGTCTCATTTTGTCTATGAAGGTCAATGTTTTAAATTACTGTTGCTAACTCCTCAGTGGCTCATTGCCTGCCGAAGAGCTTGTTCCTCCTCTTTGGTGAGTTTATAGTTTGATGTGGCGCGTCCGTCTGCAATCGGCTTGACGTAACTGCGCTCGGTTTCATTGCCGCAAATGGACGAAAAGACGACGCCATTATTATTTCTGTCGAGAATGGCAACGCACCAGCTTAAACCTTGCCCGGTCTTTTCAAAGGCATCAAAGTGAATTACGGCGACGCGAGCTAACGAACTACGCACAAGGTCTTCGAGGACGTCAACTTGCCCTTGAAGGCTTTTATATTTTTTAACTGCCTCGTTGACTTCAGCTGTGTGCGCGGAAAGCATTTGCTCAATGCTCGTGCCTTCAGAGCCTCCCATCATTCTTTTGTAGCGCGTTTTTATCGTCGACAGCTCCGAATACAAGTTTATTATCAAGCCAAGCATTAAAAGAATAACTGCAACCACTGCGAACGAAATTAAAAAATCTGTCGTAAAGGCGGCTCCCAAGCCCCTCATATTTAAAAACCTCCAATTTATTTTTTGCTGAATTTTTTAGCCAAGCGGTGAATTATTTGGAAACGGTAAAGCAAACCTGCGCGGCTCATGCCTATTTTCTCTGCAAGTTCGCCGATTGTGCACGATGGATTTTCCAAACGAAGTGTCATTGCCTCGCGAAATCGACTGTGAACGGGCGCATTTTTATCTAGCAAAATTTTTATATCGGCAAGCTGACGTTGCGCGGCGTTGATTGATTTATTAAGAGCTGCCGTCTCCATATTAACGACGCGATTGACTTGTATACGAACTTCCTTTAAGTTGCGGGCAATCTCAAAACGTTCGACGGCTTCCGTTGCTCCAATCATTCCTAAAAAGTCACAAATGGCATCGCCCTCACGTAGCCAAATAAAGAATGCTTTTTTGCGCTGACAAATTCCCGCGTTGAATTCGAGCTTTTCCATTTGTTTTTGAAGGAAGATTGCCTCTGCTTCCGTTTTCGTCACGACTTGCAAAAAATATTCCGTCTCTGGTCGATTGACGCTCCCGCCTGCCAAAAATGCGCCGCGCATATAAGCTACTTTAAATCGCGTCCGCTTAAGTAATTCGTTCATGTCGAGCGTGTCGAAAAAATTTTGCACTGCACCCGCCAAAATAAATCGTACGACATAAATTAAATTTTTAAGTAATTTTTTTCGGCGAACGGCGGCGACTTCCGGCTTGACGTTCGGGAAAAATTTTTTAGCCAGCGTTATAACTCGTCGAACGACGGCGGCATTGGAACTTGCAAATTCTAAGCGTCCGTCGATTTTTTTTGTGCCGACTTTCAACAGCGCGACGAATTCAGCCAACAGACAATCGCGATCCTCGTCGAACTTATGCGCCAGTTCGTTTTTGACATCTTGAGCGTATGACGCCATTAGCCGCGCCCTCCCATGCTGTAAATAATTTTCATGACCGCCGCGCAGAGTTTATCCGGATCGTGGCGACCAATTTCCGTCGTACTCATCAAGTCTGCTTTGATAAGCCCGCACCCCAGCGCGTTAACTTTATCCTCGTCAATCTCAACAGGTTTTGCGCCCGTGCCCTGCCACATATTTTCGGGAATCGGCGTCGAGTTAACAAGCACATAATCAATCGCGCCTTGCCCCGTGTGATCCAAAATCGCTTTGGCGTGTTGAGCGGCAGTATAATTATCAGTCTCGCCCGGTTGAGTTAAAACATTGCAGATATAAATTTTAATTGCTTTGGACTTCCTAAGCGCATTGGCAACGCCTTCAACTAAAAGATTCGGCATGATGCTTGTGTACAAACTGCCAGGACCGAGAATAATTGCATCGGCAGATTCAATCGCCTCAAGCGCGGCGGGGACTGCTTGAACTTTTTTAGGGAAGAGTTGGACGCGGCGAATTTTTTTATGCGCTTCAGGAATTTGAGATTCGCCCTCGACAATCGTGCCGTCGTTCATAATCGCATCAAGTCGAACGTGTTCTTTACTCGCTGGAATTACGCGCCCTTTAACCGCCAAAACCTTCGACGATTCTTTAAGCGCAGTCTCCATGTCGCCGGTAACTTCATTCATTGCCGCGATAAATAAATTACCGAAACTGTGACCGGCAAGCGCACTTTTGCCCTCGAAACGGTATTGAAAAAGTTTTTCCATAAGCGGTTCAGTATCCGCCAACGCAACTAGACAATTTCGCAAATCTCCCGGCGGAATTATTCCTAACTCCTCGCGTAGACGCCCAGAAGAGCCGCCGTCGTCAGCAACTGTAACCACTGCTGAAACATTATTCGTAGAAGTTTTTATCCCGCGCAGAAGGACGCTTAATCCGTGCCCGCCGCCAATTACTGTAACTGCCGGTCCTCGTCCGAGCTTGCGTTCTTGATAAATCATGTCGACAAGATTTTCCGAACGGTCGGGAATTAGCACGGCGATTATCGAACGAATAATTGAGCGCGTCGCCCAAAGCATAAGACACGAGCCGATTATCACGATAAACACGCCAACGACCGCCGTTATCATGTAATTATAACTGCCGACCACCCGATAAACCAGCATAAAAATTTCCTCTTCGACACGTCCGAGATATTCATAGTTAATCGCGAGCGCACCGCCGAGACTGAATAACATAACGCCGATTGCAAAAAGCAACAACCAGCGTTTCATTTTCATGCCGGGATAAAGCCACTTCAATAAATGGAACATGATTTAAACTTCCCACACGTCGTTTTTCATAAGATCGCGATGCTCCAAATTAACGGCGTAACCTTTTTTAGCAAGTAAT
>CAMJKR010000364.1 GCA_946406415.1 uncultured Selenomonadales bacterium
CGATAATGTATCGTCACCTGCACCGCCGTCTAACCAATCATCATTATCGCCGCCAAAGAGTTTATCATCATTCTTGTCGCCCCAAAGCGAATCATTACCTTTGCCGCCTTCTAAAGTATCATCACCGTCGCCACCAAGTATGGAGTCTTTACCGTCACCACCTAAAAGTTTATCATTATTCTTGCCACCCGATAAAGTATCGTCGCCTTCACCACCAGATAGCGAATCATTTCCTGCGTTGCCAAAAAGTTTATCATTGTTCTTGCCGCCCGATAAAGTATCCGCGCCTTCACCGCCAACTAAGGAATCATTACCGTCGCCGCCGAGTAATTTATCGTCATTGTCGCCGCCGCTTAAAGTGTCTTTGCCTGTGCCGCCAGAGAGAGTATCCTCGCCTTTATTGCCGAAGATTTTATCATTTCCACTATCGCCGTAAAGTTTATCGTTGCCGTTGCCGCCGTTCAAAATGTCATTAGCTATGCCGCCGTAAAGGGTAGTATCTTTATCGTTTGCATTGAGGATATCTTTGCCGCTGTAGCCATATATAACATTTTTATTTATCGTGCCGATTATCTGGGCTTTAGGCGTAGGGTCACCCAACGCAATATTGTATGGTGGTCGCTTAATGCCGACGTTGTCTTGAAGGACTTCGCTATTTGCAGAGCCGAAGATTGAACAGACGACCTCGCCGCTTGAATCTTTGCCGTAAGCTCTTTTCGTCAAGGTGCCGTCAGATTCGATTAAGTTAAATTCTTTATTTATGCCGTCAATCAATCTTACTGAACCGTCGCCGATTTTAAATATAATGTCTTTACCGCTGATTTTAGCAGAAGTAATCAAGCCTTCGGAAACTTCGAGCGTATCCTTTTCGCCAATGCCTTTAATTGAGTCTTTGCCGTCGCCTTCTTTGTAAAGGAAAAGAGTATTGTCGCTACTTGTTACAATGCTGTCATTGCCCGTGCCGCCGTAAATTGTATTATTCGAGCTGTTATTTATGATAGTGTCGTTGTTTGCTCCACCATTAACGGAAACATAACCCCATTTATAGGCAGAAGAAATGCCGCCGTTAGCATATGGATTATAACCTGAAACAACAATATAGTCGTTGCCAGAGCCGCCGTCAACGGTATCGTGACTGCTTTTGAAGGGATTTGAATCACTTGACATCAATCCTGCGTAAATGGAATCGTTGCCAATTCCGCCGTCGAATACATTTTTTCCGCCGCCGCTGTACAAAACGTCGTGCCCTTTGCCACCTTCGAGTGTATCAGAGCCTGAGCCGCCGTCAAGTGTATCATCTTTAACGGAACCGATTAGTTTATCGTTGCCGCCGTTGCCGTAAAGAACATTTCGATAGACCGCGCCGCTTATGGTATCTTTAATGGTTTCGTCACTGTCGCCGCCGAAGATTGAACAGATCGTATCTCCTCGTTCAGGGTCGTATTTGTAAGCAAGTGTCGTTGTCGTGCCGTTGGATTCGCGGATTTTAAATTTTTTGTTGTCACCTTCGACGAGTCTAATTGAACCGTCGCCAACATTAATCATAACGTCCGAGCCGTCGCTTGTTACATTGTCGAGAGTGATTTTATTGATTGCGCCGGATTCAATATATATTGTCGATATGGGAATACTCTCAAAAAGAATGGTGCTGAGATATTCAGCGAATTTAGCATTGGAGAAACCTTCAATAACGTCATTTCCGTCGCCGAGTAAATAATAATACGTTCGATTTGAAAGACCGTCGCAAATAAGCGTATCGTTGCCCGTGCCGCCTATAATACGGCTTTCTGATGAAAATTCTTCAATCAGCTGTCGACGAGTTTTAAAAAATCCTATAATCTCATTAAAAAAATCGCCAATTTCCCAGCCAGCCGAAAATGCCGCTACAGCAACTGTTACATAAGGATTTTTAGATATTGCCAATGATGACGCTGATTTAACCAAGAAATTTTTGATACAGCTTTTTGCCTTATCTATCATTTTATTTGCAACGAGTTGAGAAACAAATCTTGTTGCCTCACAATAATCATTTGGTCCGAAACGATTAACCATTATTTCGTCATTACCCGCGCCGCCGATTATCATTGAGCCAACGTCATGATGAACAATTATTTTGTCGTCGTCATCTTCGCTGTTTATAATATTATATTCACCGTCGGCACTGAAAATGCGATCTTTCCCCGAACCGGAAGAAATTGAAGCGTAACTTCCGCGATTTACTATAAGATCGTCATTGTTACCGGAGATTATTATAGCGTCGTCGCCACCTCGTACCAAACTCGCGGAGTTATTGGTGATTTTCAAAATGTAATCGACGTATTGATCCAGACCTTCAGTCATCCATGTCAACAAATTTTCAAAGCTTGTATCGTAAAAGCCATTAGTAATCGTATTTTTTCCGTTACCGGCATTAATTGAAACATTGTTTGCGATGTTGTTAATAACGTCGTCTTTGTCGCCAGCTTGAATTGTGGTGTTGGAGCCGTAAATAATTTTTTGATCGTAGTAGCCATTATCTACACTATTTTTGCCGTTGCCTGCGTTGATTGAGACTTTGGAGCCGCTGTTGTAAATTTCATCATCGTCTACGCCGCCGCTTATCGTAACGTTGCTCCAACCGCTTGCTACACTGACAAAATTTTTACCGTTGCCCGCGCTGATTGTCATCTTCTGGAATTTTTTGGAGGAGGCAGAAGCGATAATCGTATCGTCATTTTTACCCGCCTTAATGGAAATATTATTGCCGCCGTCAAGATTTATTTTATTATTACCGTTGCCTGCGTTGATTGAGACTTTGGAGCCGCTGTTGTAAATTTCATCATCGT
>CAMJKR010000365.1 GCA_946406415.1 uncultured Selenomonadales bacterium
AAAGAATTTTCGACAACTGCGCGGGCGACAACTCTTTATCGACGAAATTTCTGCTTGAATGCCGTTGATTAAGCGCGTCCATTACGGAAAGTTTATCGCTCGTATTCGGTGGCGGCAATGTCATATCGCCCTGCGCGGCGCAAGATGCCGTTGACATAATCATAACCGCCAATGCCAATAAAAATTTTTTCATGACTACCTCCCAAGTACATAATAACCGCCGGCTTCTAAAAATTTGCAATACTCCTCGACGGCGATAACAAAATTCGTGAAACCTCCCTTATATCCTGCCGCCGATAATTTTTTCATGTCGGCTTCGGTGTAGCTCTGATATTTGCCGCGCAGTTCGTCGGGGAAGTCGCAATAAGTCGTTCGCATTTTGGAATGCATAGATTCAATCATAGCCTTAGCCACGTCGTTAAAGGTGTGCGCGTGCCCCGTGCCGCAGTTGTAAATTCCATTGGCAACCGGATTATCCAAGCACCAAAGATTAATTTTCGCCACGTCCTTAACGTAAATAAAATCGCGCTTTTGCTCGCCGTCCTTGTAACCGTCCGTGCCCTTGAAAAGTCGAGGACCGCCGCCCAATTTCATGCGCTTATAAATTTGGTAGAAAATCGACGCCATTTTTCCCTTGTGACTTTCCTGCGGTCCGTAGACGTTAAAATATCTCAAGCCGATAATTTTGCTGTCAACCTTGTTGAGGAATTGCCTAGCGTAGCGGTCGAACATGAGCTTAGAAAAAGCGTAGGGATTAATCGGAGCCTCGCAAGCTTCCTCCTCGCGAAAACCTTTCTTGCCCATTCCGTAAACCGACGCGCTTGACGCATAAATCAGCGGAATTTTTTTCCGAACGCACAACTTCAAAAGCTCTTTGGAATAATCGTAGTTGCTCCGCATCATGAAGTTAACGTCATATTCCATAGTGTCAGAACACGCGCCCTCGTGAAAAATCGCCTCGACATTTTGTCCGACGCTATCCAAATTTTTAAGGAAGTCGTCTTTGTGGCGATAATCCATAAAGCGCAAGCCAATTAAATTTTTATACTTGTCGCCGCCGCCCAAATCGTCAATGATTAAAATATCTGTGCGCCCGCGTTCGTTCAAAGCGCGAACGATATTACTGCCGATAAAACCCGCGCCGCCCGTCACGATTATCATAATCTCAGCCCCTTAGTCAGTGTCTTCTTTGATATAGTTGATATATTGCTCGCCAATGCGTTCTTTACACTTGTCGACGACGGGATTTAAAACCTCTAAAGCCTCGTCGTGAGTTTTCGCCGCCGCCGTAATACGTACAATACAGCCGTCCTCTTTGGCGTAGGTGGCAACTGTCGGATTAACGCCGTCTAAAAGTTCAGCCAATCTATCAGCAACGGGCGATTCCCCGACGATTGAAATTGGCGCGACGAATTTACTTAAACATTTGATTATAATCGACACCAAAATTTTATCGCTTTTAGCGTTAAGATAAAGTTCGCAACATTCCTCGAACATTGGTTGCATTTCGTGAGGCGGTCCCGGCAACAGAATACAAATTTTTCCGTCGCGTTCCATGACACAACCGGGCGCGGTGCCGTGATGATTGTAAAGAATCAACGAATCAGCGGGAACAATCGCCTGTTTTTTCATGCCGTCAGACAATTCGCCGAAACCACGAGCCTTAGCCCGCTCCTCTAAAAAATTTAAAACTTTATCGTCGACGACTGGACGCTTGCCGAAATATTCCATGAGCATTTCTTTTGTTAAGTCGTCTTTGGTTGGACCAAGCCCGCCCGTCATAATCACGGCATCAGCCCGCGAATACGCAACGTCCAGCGCAGATTTTATTCTCGCAGGGTTGTCGCCGACCACCGTTTGATAATGGCAGTCCAAACCCAAATGCGCCAATCGCTTTGCCAAATATTGCGCGTTCGTGTTGACGATATTACCCATTAAAATTTCCGTGCCGACACTTATAATTTCTACAATCATTTAAATCACCGCCGAAAAAATTTTTTAAACTATAGCAGGTAAACCAAAAAAAGTAAATAAAAAAATCGCCAGTCCATTGCGCGGCGGCGATTAACAATCCTCATTCGAGGGCGTAGCAGATTTTTATTTTTTAACGAGTTTAGCAATGCTTTCGACGTGGGAAGTAAATGGGAACATGTCGACGGGCTGAATTTTTTTAGATTGATAGCCGAGTTCGTACAAAATTTTCAAATCGCGGGCGAGCGTAGCCGGATTGCACGAAACGTAAATAATTTTATCGGGTTGCATGGCGGCGAAGGTTTCAAGAACTTTTTTATCGCAACCTGCGCGGGGCGGGTCGACGATAACAATATCAGCAGGCTCAAAAATTTTCGGTAGAACTTTTACGACATCACCGACGATAAATTCAGCGTTGCGAATATTATTTTCGCGAGCATTTTTTTTCGCGTCGGCAATCGCAGAGCTTACAACTTCGACGCCGATAACTTTACGCGCTTTCTTAGCCATAAATAGCGAAATTGTCCCCGTGCCGCAGTAAGCGTCTATAATCGTTTCGTGCCCGTGAAGTTCCGCAAAATCCAACGCGGTTTTGTAAAGAATTTCAGCTTGCGCGGTGTTGACTTGGAAAAATGAGCGCGCCGAAATGTTGAAACTCAATCTGCCAATTTTGTCGTGGATTGTCGGCTTGCCGTATAAAATTTTCGTGTCGCGCCCCAAAATAACATTGTTGTGGAAAGTCTGGACGTTCTGTTGAATGCTTGTGACGTTTGGAAGTTCTTTAAGCAAGGCGCGGACAAAATTTTTTTCGTTGGGAAAATTTTTCGTGGCAGTGACGAGGAC
>CAMJKR010000366.1 GCA_946406415.1 uncultured Selenomonadales bacterium
GAGATACTTTGATAACTGTTAACGGAGTTAATTCTATCGCTGGACTTTCTATTAACCCCGACGACAAGAGCGTCACAATTCCCAAATCCGCTTTGAACAAATCTAACGTTACAATAAGCGACGGTTATACGCTTGCACTTAACGACGACGTTACTCAACCGACGACTAAAGAAACCTGGAGCCTCAAAAATTCCACTGCGACCTGTAAGCAGACAACTTCAGCGGGCTATTCCCTCGAAGACAACCAAATCATTTACTCCAAAAAAGCCACTAAAACTTTAGCGACTGTTACAGGCGTTAAGTCAATCAAAGGACTTACTTTAAATGATGATGTCGTTACTGTTGCTAAAGCGTCGCTTAACGCCCAAAATGTTACAGTAAGCGACGGTTATACCCTCGAACTTGCTGACGACGTTACTCAACCGACGACTAAGGAAGCTTGGAGCCTTAAAAGTTCGACTGCTACCTATAAGCAGACAACTTCAGCCGGCTATTCTCTCGAAGATAACGAAATTATCTACTCCAAGAAAGCTACAACAACTTTGGCGACTGTTAAAGGCGTTAAGTCAACCAAAGGACTTACTTTAAATGATAACGTAATTACTGTTGCTAAAGCGTCGCTCAACGCCAAAAAAGTTACTGTAAGCGACGGTTATACGCTCGACCTTGCTGACAACGTTACCACATCGACAGTTAAAAATGCCGCCTGGTCTCTCAAGTCGACGACCGCCACTTATAAAGGCACCGCGACTGCCGGCTACACTTTGGCAAGCGACGCGAAGTCAATCGCTTACACAAAGAAAGGTACCGCAACTTTAGCCACTGTTAAGGGCGTTAAGTCGATTAAAGGGCTTGAAGTCGACGATAAAGTTATTACGGTGTCGAAGTCCTCTCTCGGTACCAATAAAGTTACCTTAAGTGGTGACGGCTATACTCTTAAACTCGGCTCCGATGTTACCGAACCGACTGCTAAAGATTCGTGGAGCTACGGCAGTTCAAAAGCCACTCTTAAGCAAACTAAATCCGCCGGCTATACTCTTGATAGCAATTCAAAGTCTATTACTTATTCCAAAGCAACAACCGCATCAACTTTAGCGACTATCAAAGGTGCGAAGTCTACAAGCGGGCTTTCTGTTAGCGACAATGTCATCACGTTGAAAAATTCCGCGCTTGCAAGCAAAGTCACTGTAAGCGGCAGTTACGAATTCGATTTTGCGTCAGATTACAAAAACGCGACAATAACCGGTAGCTCAAAAGCCGATACAATCACCGCTCGCGGCTCTAATATAAAACTCAATGGTAGCGGAGGCAACGATTCCCTCTCTGGCGGCAAAAGTAACGACTCGATTAACGGCGGGGCCGGCAACGACATTATCTTTGGCAACAAAGGCGCGGATACACTTGTTGGCAGTAGTGGTAACGACAGCCTCTGGGGCGGTGCTGGTAATGATTCACTTTATGGCGGCGCAGGTAAAGATACATTTATCTACAAGCCCGGCGAAGGTACCGACACTATCTTTGATTACCAAAACGGCGACATCTTGCAAATTCTTAAGTCTGACGGCTCGGAGGGCGGTTCGTTTACTGATTCTTCGTTCAAGAACAGCACTCTTACACTTTCCATTGACGGCGGCGGCTCTGTTATCTTTAACGGCGTCAAAAAAAGCAGTACCTTCAACATTAACGGTGATTCTTACAAAATCTCTAGTTCTAAGCTCATTCAAAAATAACAGCTGAAATTTTTTACACGCAAAAACACCTCCCATTTCCATTAGATTTGGGAGGTGCTTTTTGTTTACAGTTTGTTGGATTTAAATTTTAGAAGAAGAATTCGACACGCCCGAAAATATGACGAGCTTTGCCGTGTCCGCTACGATAGATACCGTCGGAAATATATTTGCCGTCGAAATATTTTGCGATGACGCCGATATTTTTAAACGGTGCCCACGACGCACCGATAACAAAACCGCGAGTGCCGCGCAGTGCATCTTCTGAAGTGGGCGCGAAGGAAACGTTGGTGCCGTGTTTGCGGTAGCCGGCATAAACGTTCCATTGCCCTTTCTCGGAGGCGTCGTCGTAGTTACCGTAGCAAAGTTCAGCCTGCCAAGCTTTATCCTCAAAGTCGGCTTTGGTGTTTTGAGCGTATGTGCCCTGAACCGACAGCAAATCATTGAATTGATAGCCGAGATTGACCGTCCAAATGCTCGCCTTAGCATAAGCTTTGCGGCTATGTTCGTTATCAAAATCAATGCTGTCGGCAACGCCTCTTCTCAAATAATTGTTTCTGCTCCAAGCGAGGTCGTCGTCTTTAACGTAATAATAGCCCGCGCCGCCGAAGAAACCTTTATCGCCTTGATTGTAATCGACTCTTAAGCCGACAACCGTTGCGGGATCGTCTTCAGTTTCGTTTTCGCCATAAATGCCGCCGCCAACAACGTCAGTTGCCACGCGACCACCAGTAACGTTGAATTTCCATTTACTGCCGTAAGTAATGGAACCGCCGGAAATTTCCGTATCCCACATGAGGCCTGCTTCGCTTTCAGGATTGAATTCAAAGCGACCGACTTTAAGATTGAGTTTGTCGTAATCGCCTTCAGCCCACGCGCGAACTAATTCAAAGTTAGTCGTCTCGTCTTTTTTCATGTCGGCGTATGCGTCGATACGGGCGTTTACCGTCCAATGATCGTTGACGTAAGCTTTCGGTTCGAGGCGGAAAATAAACCCGTTGGCGGTGTCTTTAGTCTTCTTGCCGGTATTTTCGGGGTCGGTTTTGGTTTGCTCGTAGGTGTACTCAATCTTGCCATGCCAAGT
>CAMJKR010000367.1 GCA_946406415.1 uncultured Selenomonadales bacterium
GCGCCCTCCGCATTGAAAGATTTTTCCACATCTTCACGCGGGATAATTTCCTTGCCGTCGTCGCCATATTCCTCAACTACAGCTTTTTTGAACGCCGCTTGTATGTTCACGATAAAATTTTCGCGCTCGTCGTCACGTGTCGGCATAATTTCAATCATAATTAACCCCTCGAAAATAATTTTACGTCATGAATTATATCAATTTGCCAAATCGCTATCAACAGCAATTTTTACAAAAAAAATCCTCCACTCAAGCAAGCAGAGGATTTTTGGCGGAAAGATTTCGTTAGATTTCGGAAAGATATTTGGTTATAGCCGCGTCGTAGTCGGCAGTGTGCGCAAAAGCCTCCGCCGCGAGTTTTTTACGCATGTCAAGCGGAATTTCGCCCTGTTCTTTAATCAGCGCGGCAATTTCGTCGTAGTGTTCGGGATTGGTGATGACTGTTACAAATTTAAAATTCTTAGCCGCCGCCCGAATCATAGCCGGTCCGCCAATGTCAATATTTTCAATCGCGTCCGCCAATGTGACGTTCGGTTTGCGAATCGTCTTTTTGAACGGATAAAGATTGACTACAACCAAATCAATCGGCTCAATGTCATTTTCTTTCATCTGCTGAATATGTTCGGGATTATCGCGCACAGCCAAAATCCCGCCGTGAATTTTCGGGTTGAGAGTTTTAACGCGCCCGTTCATAATTTCCGGAAAGCCGGTGAGGTCGCTAACGTAAGTGACAGGAACGCCCGCCGCCCGAATTGCCTTGCCGGTGCCGCCAGTGCTGATAATCTCGACGCCGCACTTGCTGAGCTTCCTCGCGAAGTCTACCACGTCGATTTTGTTCGATACGCTGATTAATGCCCGTTTGATTTTCATTTTGCCGCCTCCAATCTCAACTCTGCGCCCGACGATTTTCAATCGCCCGTCAATGAACAACTTAATCGCCAACGGATAAATTTTATGTTCTTGCTCCAAAACTCGCGCTGCTAAAGTTTCTTCCGTGTCATCTTCCAAAACTTCAACCGCCGCTTGCAAAATTATCGGTCCGGAATCAGTGCCCTCGTCGACGAAATGAACCGTGCAACCTGAAACTTTTGCGCCATAAGCTAAAACATCTCTGTGCGCGTGCGCTCCGGGGAATGCCGGCAACAACGACGGGTGAATATTCATAATGCGCCCCTCGAAATGCTTGACAAATTCCGCGCTTAAAATTCGCATGAAGCCCGCCAAAATTACTAAGTCGACGCCTTTAAGGTGTTTTAAAAGTTCCGCCTCGAAATCTGCGCGGCTTGAAAATTTTTTCCTGTCGACGCAAATATTTTTAATGTCCGCCGCCTCTGCCCGCGCCAATGCTCCGACGTTCGGTTTATCGGTCAGCACGATTGAAATTTCTGCCGCCAAAAAGCCGTGTTCGATTGCGTCGATTATAGATTGTAAATCCGTGCCGCGCCCCGAACATAACACGCCTAATTTAATCACTCAAATCACCTCCCAAAATTTCAATGCCTGAACCTTCGACGACGCGCCCGATTCTATAAAAAGTTTCGTCAGTCAATTTGTCAGCAATTTCCGCGTCGACGATTAAAATCATGCCAATGCCGCAGTTAAACGTTCTAAACATTTCGCGGCGCGGAACGTTGCCCCAAGTCTGCAATAGCTTAAAAATTTTCGGGACGCTCCAAGCGTCTGCGTTAATCGTCGCGCCTAAATTTTCGGGCAATGCTCGCGGAATATTATCATAGAAACCGCCGCCCGTCACGTGAATTAATCCATGAATTTTGTCGCCGAATTTTTTAATAATCGGTAAGCACGTCGCGGGATAAAGTCTCGTCGGTGTCAAAAGTTCCTCGCCGATTGTTTTATCAAGTCCGTCAATTTTTTCGTCGCCCTTAAAGCCCATGCGCTCGAAAACAATTTTCCTAACCAAACTGAATCCATTTGAATGCAATCCGCTTGACGGCAAACCAATTAAAACATCTCCGACTTTAACCCGCGCAGGCGTTATCAACGATTTTTTTTCGACGACGCCAACAGCAAAGCCCGCAATATCGTATTCGCCCTCCGCGTAAAAGCCGCTCATTTCAGCCGTCTCGCCGCCAATTAGCGCACAACCCGACGCCTTACACGCATTAGCCACGCCACGAACAATTTCAGCAACCTGCGCGGGATTGAGCTTGCCAACTGCTAAGTAGTCGAGGAAAAACAGCGGCTCGGCTCCTTGAACTAAAATATCGTTAACGCACATTGCAACCGCGTCTTGCCCGATTGTGTCATGCTTATTCAACATGAACGCGATTTTTAATTTGGTGCCAACGCCATCCGTGCCTGAAACTAAAATTGGCTCGTCGTAATTTTTCAGCGCGAATAGCCCGCCGAATCCGCCAATGTCGCCCAAAACTTCAGGGCGGTAAGTTGAACGAACAAAATTTTTTATCAAGCGAACTGATTCGTTGCCCGCGTCAATGTCTACGCCAGAATCCTTGTAAGTCAACTGCTCCATAAATAATTCTCCTTAAAATATTTAATCGTGACTTTTAATCCGTCTTCAAGCTTAACCGTCGGCTCCCAATCAAGTTTTTCTTTAGCCAAATCAATGACAGGACAACGTTGCGTCGGATCGTCACTCGGCAACGGCTGATGAATAATTTTCGACTTACTGCCCGTTAACTGCAAAACCAGCTCGGCAAGCTCCAACATTGTAAATTCGCCGGGATTGCCCAAATTAACAGGTCCGGTAAAATTTTCTACGTTCATCATCTTTACAATCCCGTCAATCAAATCGTCGACGTAACAAAAACTGCGCGTCTGCGTGCCG
>CAMJKR010000368.1 GCA_946406415.1 uncultured Selenomonadales bacterium
GAGAATTGCTTGTGTCTTTCTTTTACCTGAGTTTACCAACAGCCCCTAGTAATTCCAGAAGAGATCATATTATTGACCTCTGGGCAAACAATACAGTCTCTACCTATGATTATTTTCCTGAAAGTGGCAAAAGTACTCGTCGTTATAATTACCAATTACAAGGAAATATTCTCTATGGAACGCCAAGCGATGATTATATGGGCATTTTTATTTCTTCTACTGATTCCAACGGTGTCAATCGCATTATTACAGGTTCGGGCAATGATACAGTCTATGGTGGTTATATTGATAATCTTCGTGTTGACGTGTGCTCAGGAAATAATGTTGTTAGATGCGGCGACACAATAACGACTGGAAACGGTAATAACTCTATAACTTCCGGTAAATATATCACTACAGGCAACGGAAGTAATACAATTTATGTTTACAGTAATTATTCAACGATAAAAACTGGTTCCGGTGACGATATTATTTATATTTCTAGCGACTACGACACGATAAAAACAGGCTCTGGCGATGATTTTGTCTCTATTTATGGCAATGATAATTTAATCGACGCCGGCGCAGGAAATAATACAATTTACGGCGGACAATACAACGAATATAGCTATAACGGTAGAATTAAAACCACTAATACCACGATAAAAACAAGCGCGGGTGATGATTTCGTCACTATTTACGGCTCTGAAAACTCAATCAACGTTGGAGCGGGCAACGATACAATTTATGTAAAATACGGAACTAATAATTCCGTAAAAAGCGGGGCGGGCAAAGATTCGATTTACATTACTAACAGCTCTGATAACTTAATCGACGCGGGCAATGGAAACAATACGATTTACGGTGAATCCTACGGCAATGGCAATAATAAAAATACGATAAAAACTGGTTTAGGCGACGATTTTGTTTCTGTTTCTGGTTACATGAACTTAGTCAACGCTGGCGAGGGAAATAATACAATTTATGGCGTCGAAGGTACAGGTACAATAAAAACCGGTTCCGGCGATGATTTTGTCTCTATTCAAGCCTCTAATAATTCAATCGACGCGGGCGCAGGTAATAATACAATTTATATCGCCTATGGAACTAATAACACGATTAAAACAGGCGCGGGCGACGATTCTATTTTTGGTTGTGGCTTAATCAATGCTGGAGAGGGAAATAATACAATTTACGGTGAATCCTACGGAAATAGCGAAGATAAAAACACGATAAAAACTGGCGCAGGCGATGATTCTATTCTTGGATGTGGCTCAATCAACGCCGGCGCGGGAAATAATACAATTTATGGCTACGGAGATAATAATACTATAAAAACTGGTTTCGGCAATGATTTTGTCTCTATTCAAGCCTCTAATAATTCAATCGACATTGGCAATGGAAACAATACGATTTACGGTAACTCCTACGGCTATGGCAATAATAATAATAAAAATACGATAAAAACTGGTTCCGGCGATGATTTTGTCTCTATTTCTGGCAATAATAACTTAATCGATGTTGGGGCTGGAAACAATATAATTTATGGCTTTAAAGAGAATTCTACGCTGAGTATAAGTAGCGGCGAATATTCTACGACTCAAAGCGGCGATGATTTAATTGTAACTGTCGGCAAAGGCAAAATTTCACTGATAGGCGCGGCGAACATGAATAATATCAACATTGCAGGCAAAAAAGTTTCAACACTTTCAACAGTGACTGATAAAACTAAATCGCCTGTTACTGTTGGAGCTTCAGTTAAAATGATAAATGCCTCATCACGCACAAAATCTGTTAAAATTACCGGCAACGCTCTATCCAACACTATAAAAGGCGGCAGTAATAAAGACTCGCTTTACGGTAGCGGTGGCAATGATAAAATCTACGGAAATTCCGGAAATGATTATCTAAGTGGCGACAAGGACAATGATACGCTCGACGGCGGCATTGGCAACGATAAATTATTCGGCGGCGCAGGAAATGACAGCATAAACGGCGGCGATGGTAAAGATACGCTTTCAGGCGGCATTGGCAACGATAAATTATTCGGCGGCGCAGGTAATGACAGCATAAACGGCGGCGATGGTAAAGATACGCTTTCAGGCGGCATTGGCAATGATAAATTACTCGGCGGCGCAGGTAATGATTGTTTAAGCGGTGGCAAAGGCAATGACACTCTCTGGGGCGGCGCGGGCAACGATAAACTCTACGGTGACGACGGCAAAGATATTTTTATCTACAAACCCGGCGAAGGCACGGACACAATTTTTGATTATCAAAGCGGCGATATGTTGAAGATTCTAAAATCAAATGGCAAAGACGGCGGCTCGTTTATAAATTCTTCTTTCAAGAACGGCAACCTCACACTCTCAATCAACGGCGGAGGAAAAGTTATTTTCGACGGCGTTGCAAGTGGCGACAAATTCAACATCAACAGTAAGACTTATACTTTAAGCGGTACTAAGCTCAAATAAAATCTGCGCGGACAAAATTTTTAATCCCGTCGAAGTCGGCGGGATTTTTTTGCAAAAGGTCTTGACAAAGCGACGTTGGGGGGGGGGATAATAGGCGGGAAAATATTTTTTTAATGGAGATGATTTTTATGGCTGTGAAAACTAACGAAAAAGACAGCGTAATTGTCAAGGGCACAAGCTCGGCGGATTTTATCAGCAATAACGGCGAGCGGGTTACAATCAATGCGGGCAAAGGCGACGACACCATAGCAAATGGACATTGGGAAGAATACGAAAATGAAAACGAAGAACTTGTAGAGGTTAAAGTCGGCGGCAATGGTAGCTCAATCAACGCGGGCGCAGGCAATGACTCAAT
>CAMJKR010000369.1 GCA_946406415.1 uncultured Selenomonadales bacterium
TCCCGCGTTGTAAGCCGCAACCGCATCCGTCACGGAATACGCGCCCCAATCTTGGAAACGTCCGAGTTGATTTTTAATGTAAATCGTGCCGCCGATAATATTTTCAAGCGGATTGTGCGGATTGACGCCTAAGCCCGCCGCCGTCGACGGCATGAGTTGCATTAAGCCAATCGCACCAACGGGACTTACACAGTGGAAATTAAATTCGCTTTCCGCCTCCATAATCGACGTAATTAAAATCGGGTCAACTTGATATTCGCTGGAGGCGTACAAAATCGCCCGCGTTATCCAATCGCATTCAACCTCGTTGCCATTGTAGCGATTAACCGTCTGATAAATCGCGCTGTAGTAATCGACTGCTTCAGCCTCGCCGCCTATAAAAATCGTCGCGCTCATCATCACGGCTATTAAAATTTTCTTTAGTAATTTCACAGTAACAACTCCTTACAAAAATTTTTCCAATTATAACACAGAATCCCGCTTGGTAAAATTTATTTTGTGTTATAATCTTCTTAAAAATGGGAGATGACACTATGACGAAAATTATTAACAGCCTCAAAGTATCGGAAGATAATCAAAAACTTTTTAGCGACGCCGAACAGCTCAAAAATTTCTTGCTGAATTGCGACGCCGACCGCGCAGGACTTGACCCTTACGACGAAAATATTTTGTTCGACCCGAATCGCGGACATTGGGATTTATGGGACTTAGACCAGGACGGCGGCACGGAAATTCCGCTCAATGGAAATTTTGTAGCGCGCAATCCCGCAACCGACGTATCAAACGGAATTGTCGCTATCGACTTTGGCACCAGTCGCACCGTCGTCGTTTATGAAAACGAACACTCGCAAATTTTGCCCTTGCGTGTCGGCAGTGGCTCTTTTAAGCACGGAATAAATTTTTCAGCCAATTACGAAAATCCGACGGTGATTCAGTTCGTTGACATTGAAAGTTTTTTGACGGCGTATTATTGGCGCGAAGGGCGACCGTTCACAAAGTGGAGCGACGTTAAAGTTTCTCATGCGGCGTTTGAAAATATGATTGAGGGCGGCTCCGAAAAATTTTATTCCTTCCTGACGAACTTAAAACAGTGGTGCGGCTCCAAAAGTCAATTCATGTTGCGCGACGAGAAAAAATTTATAACGCAACTTGCGCCGTTCGAGGAGCTTGCCGACGACGAGATTAATCCGCTGGAAATTTACGCTTACTATCTGGGACTTTATATCAACAACATGCAGCAGGAGAATCACATTTTCTTGAATTATATTCTGTCGTTCCCTGTTACTTATGATAAGGCGATTAGGGAAAAAATGCGGCAATCTTTCGAGCGCGGCTTGAGAAAATCCTTGCCGACGGCTTTATTGTCTAACGAAGCGATTATGAAAAAATTTTCCGTGCGCGAGGGCACAAGCGAGGCGGCGGCTTATGCGATAACGGCTCTGCAAGAATACGGCTTTGACCCTTCAGGCGACGAGGAAATTTATTACGCGGTATTCGACTTTGGCGGCGGCACAACTGATTTTGATTTTGGATTTTTTCGCGAGTCGTCAAGCGACCGTTATGATTATTTGTTGGTGCATTTTGGCGAGAACGGCGACCGGACTTTGGGCGGCGAAAATCTTTTAAAACTTTTGGCGTTTGAGTTGTTTAAATCTAATCAAGACCGGCTGATAAATTTAGACGGCGGCGGGAAAATTCCGTTTACATGGGCGGCTGATAAAAGAAGTTTTGCGGGTTCCGAAGCGTTGATTAAAGATTCGCAAGAGGCTCATGCAAATATGTACGCGCTAGTTGAAAAACTTCGCCCCGTGTGGGAAGCTCCTCATTCTGATGCGGCGTGGAAGATTTTGTCGAGCAATTATATTGAAGTCAATCTTTTCCGCGACGACGGGCAATTTGTTAAAAATTTTCAGCTCAACATTGACATTGACTTGCAAGAAATTTTGCGCGAGCGAATCAAATCCGGCATAAATAATTTTTTTATCTCCATGAAAGAGGCGTTTGAAAAGAATAGCAAAAATTCTCTGAGAAAAATTAAGCCGCTCAGTGAGCTTGACGAAATTTCAATTTTTTTGGCGGGCAATTCGTCTAAGTCGCCACTTGTTAACGAACTTTTTGAGGAATATATTTTGCCTGCCGAAGATACGAGCCTTGCCGATGACGAAAATCCTTTTGTCAATGGACGGCTCAAAGTTGGCTACGAGCTTAAGGACGATTTTTTTACGCGAGGCAACAGTATTTATCGGCGCGACAACAACGGGCTTGAAGTTTGGCTGGGCGATATGGATAACGAAGACGATCAAGCTGTCCTTAGCGAGACCGTAAAAAAAATTCCCACCACGCCTGACGGTGAGAAATCGCAAGCAGATATTTTGTTTGGTTTCGTTGGCAAGGCACCCGAATTTAAAATTTATCCGGCATTGGGCACTGAGGCGGCGCAAGAACTCCAAACAAAACGCGGCGTTGAAATTCGCAAGGACTTAACCGCGCCAACAGGTAAAACGGGCGTTGCTTTCGGACTTTTGCTTTCTAGGGCGGGCGGACTCGTTCAAACGAAACACATTACGCCCGATTCTTCTAAGACGCCGTTCAGTTGCTATATCGGCAGGAATAAAAAGCGCAAATTTAAAACCGTTATCGACCGCACGACTAAATTTGGTTTGTGGTACCCGTTTATTGACGCGGGCGACAGTTTCGACATTTTTTATACGAACTTGCCCGAAGCCGTTTCAAACCAGATGAGTATTCAGAAGGCGAAACGAATTACGATTAATCTTGACGAACCTGACGAAGAGGCGACCGTTT
>CAMJKR010000370.1 GCA_946406415.1 uncultured Selenomonadales bacterium
ATTCCGCGAAGTTTTGAGACGCCGCGCAGTTGAATTTAAACACACGGCTTGCATTGGCAGAACGCACGGTATCCACGCGGAGCCGATGACTTTTGGACTTAAACTTTTGCTTTGGAGCGCGGAAATTGAACGGGATATTGAGCGCGTCGAACATGCTAAAAAAATCGTCAGCGTCGGCAAGCTTAGTGGCGCAGTTGGCACCTATTCAAACATTGACCCGAAAATTGAGGAGCTTGTTTGCAAAAAATTGGAGTTAACGCCCGTCCGCTTGGCTACCCAAGTTATTCAGCGCGACCGCCACGCCGAATACATGACAACTTTAGCAATCGTCGCGAGCACATTGGAAAAAATCGCAACCGAAATCCGCAACCTGCAACGTACTGATATTCGTGAGGCTGAAGAATATTTTTCGCCTGGACAAAAAGGCTCGTCAGCTATGCCGCATAAACGCAACCCGATTAATTGCGAGCGCGTTGCCGGTATGGCGCGGCTTGTCAGAGGAAATGCAATCGCCGCAATGGAGGATATTACTCTTTGGCACGAACGTGATATTTCCCACAGTTCCGTTGAGCGCGTGATTTTGCCCGACTCGACGATTAATGTTGACTACTGCACAAGAAAAATTACAAATATCGTCGACAAGCTTCTTGTTTATCCCGACGCAATGTTGCATAATATGAATCGCACGGGCGGATTGATTTACAGTCAGCGGCTCATGCTTGAAATTGTAAGTAAGGGCGTCCTGCGCGAAGACGCTTATAAATGGGTTCAGCGCAACGCTATGAAACGCTGGATGGACGGTGAAGATTTTCAAACCAACGTCAAACGCGACCCCGACATTACGAAATATCTTAGCGCGGAGGAAATTTCCGACTGCTTCGACTATAAATTTTTCTTGCGCAATGTTGATATGATTTTTGAACGCTTTAATTTGTAGGAGGTTTTAAAATGATTAAGGGCAATCTTCTTTACGAGGGCAAGGCGAAGACCGTTTTTGAGACCGACAACCCCAACGAGTTGCTGGTTTATTTCAAGGACGACGCCACCGCCTTTAACGGCGAAAAGCACGGCACCATTGAGGGCAAGGGCGTTATCAACAATAAGCTCAGCGAATTTTTCTTCAAGCAGCTCAAAGACCGCGGCATTAAAAATCACTTCGTCGAAAAAGTCGGTGAACGCGAAATGCTCGTTAAGAAACTCGACATGATTAAGTTGGAAGTCGTTGTGCGCAATTTTGTTGCCGGCTCTCTGGTTAAGCGTTTGGGCTTGGAAGAGGGCACGCCGCTTACCGTTCCCATTGTCGAATACTATTACAAAAGTGACGAACTGGGCGACCCCATGCTCAATCGTTGGCACATTATGGCTTTGGACTTGGCGAAAATCGACGAACTCAATCAAATGGAACACGTTGCCCTTTCCGTCAATACAATTCTGCGCGACCTTCTGCGCGCTAAAAATGTTGACTTGATTGATTTCAAGCTGGAATTCGGACGCTTTGACGGCGAAGTACTTTTGGCGGACGAAATTTCTCCGGATAATTGCCGCTTCTGGGACACTGTAACGCACGAGAAACTTGATAAAGATCGTTTCCGTCAAGATTTGGGCGGCGTCGTTGAGGCTTATCAAGAAATGTTGCAACGTCTGACTTTGTGAGGCGATTATTGTGCTGAAAAATTTTTTCATGGCGGCGATTGTCGGGCTGATAATCTGCGCGGGCGTTAAGGTTGAGGCGGCGGACGTTTATGTTGGAATGTCGCCCACTACCGGCTACGAATGCTACGTCATGACAAATACCATAAGCTACAAAAACGAACATCGCATGTTTATTTCCTACGCAACACTTAAAATGGTCGATCAATACGGCGACGTTCACTATTTGGAGTATACGTTCTTCGATCTTGATAACGATGCCGTAGACGTTGATTTTACCAATTCGCAAGACTTTAGCGGAAGAGCTACGCCGCAAGATACGCCGATTGAATGGGCAATGTACACGGTTATGAGAGAACGGATTATCGGAGAATATTAAAAAATTTTTCGGGGATAAGGGATTTAAAAATTTCCCTTGTCCCTTGTTTAGTTATGGAGATGAAGTTTTTGAGCAAACGAGTTTTGGTGACGGGCGGCGCGGGATTTTTAGGTTCGCATCTTTGCGACAGGCTTATTGCCGCCGGGCACGAGGTTATTTGCCTAGACAATTTTTTTACGGGCAAGAAAAAAAATATCGCGCACCTTCTTAGCAATCCGAGCTTTGAAATTATGCGCCATGACGTGATTCAGCCGATTTACGCCGAAGTCGATTGGATTTTTAATTTGGCGTGTCCTGCAAGCCCCGTGCACTATCAGCGCGACCCCGTCCGCACAATTAAAACTAACGTCATGGGCGCGTTAAATTCTTTAGGTTGCGCTAAACAGAACAATGCGCGAGTTTTGCAAGCGAGCACTTCAGAAGTTTACGGCGACCCGAAAGTTCACCCGCAACCGGAAAGTTATCGCGGCGCAGTCAATCCAATTGGAATTCGCGCCTGCTACGACGAGGGCAAGCGCACCGCTGAAACTCTTTTCTTTGACTACCACAGGCAACACGGGCTTGATATTCGTGTAGTTAGAATTTTTAACACTTATGGACCGCGCATGACGGCTAATGACGGGCGTGTCGTCTCGAATTTTATCATGCAAGCTCTACGCGGCGAGGATATTACAGTTTACGGCGACGGCACGCAGACGTGTGCTCTTGATTGGTGGTAAATACAACGACTACGAATTCAATTTCGAATACCACGGACAGAGA
>CAMJKR010000371.1 GCA_946406415.1 uncultured Selenomonadales bacterium
ATTATCAAAGAGCCGAGTGAAACTTTGTGCAAGTCAATTCCCAGCACGTAAATAAAACAAAACGTCCCAGCCAAAACCAGCGGTATACAACCCGCCACAACTAAACCCGTCCGCAATCCTAAACTTGCAAAGCTCACGGTCAAAACTATTACGATTGCCAAGATTAAAGTTTCGACGAATTCGCCGATTGATTCTTTGACGACTTGCGGTTGGTCGGATACTTGCTGAAGTTCTAAACCCAACGGTAGTTCCGATTGAATTTGCCTAACCATACGGTCGAGGTTTTCTCCAAGCTCTAAAATATTTCCGCCGTCCTCCATTGATACCGCGATTCCGATTGCGGGCTTGTCGTTGAAAAACATTTTTGGTTCGGGCGGGTCGATAAATCGACGTTCAACCTTTGCAATGTCTCCGAGCCGGAAAATTTTCCCGTCGGCGTTTATCGGCAAATTTTTTATCTCGTCAACGGCGTTAAAAATCCCCGTCACACGCAGATAAACATTGTCGCTTGAAGTCTCAACCATGCCGGCGGGCGTCATAGCGTTTTGCGCGGCGAGTGTAGCGGAAATAACTTGTGGACTGATTCCGAGTTCGGAAAGTTTAGTTTGCTCAATTTCAACGTAAACAATTTCGCTTTGCACGCCGACAAGTTCAATCTTTTTAACGTCGTCAACACCGAGCATTAAGCGGCGAATTTCTTCCGCATTTTGGCGTATCTCTTCATAATTGAAACCGTCGCCGGTCAGCGCGTAAATCGAGCCGAAAACTTCATCATAAGTATCATTAAAGAACGGTCCCATTACACCTTCGGGCAAATCGTCTTTAATGTCGTTGCAATAATCGCGCACGTCGCGCCACGTCGGGCGAATTTGTTCAGTTAAAGGTTCGTCGTTAAGCCTAACATAAATCACAGTCGAGCCGGCGCGAGTTTCGCTTTCCAAGTAGTCCAAATGAGGAATATCCTGCAATTTCTTTTCGAGCTTGTCGGTAACTTGCTGTTGCATTTCGTCAGCCGTCGCGCCCGGCCAATACGCCGCAACAATCATCTCACGAACGACAAATTTGGGATCCTCCATGCGTCCAAGTTGAAAGTAAGAAAAAATCCCACCGATAAACGCTACAATTATAAAATACCAAACGAGCGGGCGATTGTTCAAAGAGACTTCTGTTAAGTTCCGCATGTCAATCACCCGTCCTAACCGCTTGCCCGTCGCGCAATTTATGGACGCCCGCGATAACAACAATGTCGCCAGCCTTAAGCCCGCGCACTTGAACGTTGTTATTATCAAAGGCAGTGACTTCGATTTTTTTCAACGAAACTTTATTATTATCGACGAGCCAAACCTGCGCGGCGTCGCCAGTTTGATAAATCGCACTCAACGGAAGAATAATCGCGCCCGTCGAAAATTCGCGCATTGCAACATTTGCCGTCATGCCGAGTTGAATATTTGGAACGTCGGGAATAGAAATTTTAACGGTAAAAGTTCTGGACGCCGAATCAGCCATAGGAAAAATTTCGCGAACGGTGCCGCTTACAATATCATTCGTCGCCCAAAAATCAATCGAAACGTTTTGCCCGATTTGCACGGCGGAAATTTTATTTTCGGGAATGTCGGCAACAACTTCAAGTTCGCCGGTCTGCACGAGCGTTAAAACACTTTGCCCCGCCGCGACGACTTGTCCGAATTCTGCGTTGACGGCTGAAATAACTCCGTCGGCATTGGCGGTTAGCGTCGTGTAATCGAGAGCGTTTTGGCTCTGTTGAGCTTGAGCAACTGCAACGTCGTAGGAGGCCTGCGCGGCGTCGAGTTGAGTTTTGTATTGGTCGAGAACGGCGGCGGCAATCGCTTCCTCTTTAAACAGTTCGGAATATCTATCGAAGTTAGTTTTGGCGAGTTTAAGTTGAGCGAGCGTCGAGGCAACTTGCGCGGCGGCACTGTGGGATTGTTCGACAATATCTTTCGGGTCGAGAGTCATCAAAATATCGCCGGCACGAACAACCGAGCCTGTCTGAACGTCGCGAGAAATTATTTTGCCGCCAACTTGGAAGGATAAATTTGTTTCGTAGCGACCTTTGACGACGCCCGAATAATTTTCTTCTTGCGCGGCATTGGCGAGCGTAATTTTTTGAACTTTAACGAGCGGCGGTTTTGGAACGACGACTTCCTCATTACAACCGGCGAGCAAAAAATTTACTGCGACAATTCCTGCTAAAAATTTTTTCTTCAACAAAATCACCGCCTTAAAATTTTTGTTATTATAACATTTAAACGGCGAGCCGCGTTAACATCATGAACTGCAAAAAGTCAAATTTATTTTGGACGGCGGAAATTTTTTCTGCAACGTGCAAATCGTCTTCGTGAAAAAAAATTCCCGCAACGGTTCCTGAATGTGCCACGTTAACGGCGACGGCTTCCAAATCTTTAGCAAAGTTTATAAGCTCCTCAAGTCCACGCTTGTATAAAATTTTTTGATTGGCTAGCGCGGAATTTTTTACGAGTTCAAAATTAATTTCGTCGTCGAGGGCAGGGAATTCAAAATCACTGCGACGATTAAATTTGAGCGTATCGACTTCGCCGCCGTAATCGAAAATCGCAATTTGAAATTTTTCCTGCGCCCAAATTCTTTTCACGAGCCGACCTGTTAACGGATTCATTGCGACGACGCCCGCATAAAAAATTCCGTCCGTCGGTTCAATCTCCGTACAAAGTTTGCCGAGTTCATTTGGCGAAAAATTTTTTCCGAGCGACAATGCAACGGCTTGAGCTACTGCCGCCATATC
>CAMJKR010000372.1 GCA_946406415.1 uncultured Selenomonadales bacterium
TGTCATTGACAAAAATCTTTACGCGAATACAATATCTTAAAACATTGCACAGGAGGCGAATTGTTTTGCTTGAAATAAAAAATTTACACGTCAAGGCGGGCGATAAAGAAATTCTGCGCGGACTAAATTTAAACGTTGGTAAGGGCGAAATTCACGTAATACTTGGACCGAACGGCTCCGGCAAGTCCACGCTTATGAACGTTATCTTAGGGCACCCGAAATACGAAATCACGAGCGGCAAAATATTTTTCGAGGGCGAAGACTTAACTGCGCTGAAAACTTTTGAGCGGGCGCGACGTGGAATTTTTTTATCGTTCCAAAATCCCGAAGAAATTCCGGGCATTACCGTAGAAAATATGTTACGCACGGCTAAACAGTCAATCACCGGCGAGAAAATTAAAATTCTACAATTCCATAAAGAACAGCTTGCGCTCATGAAGGAATTGCAAATTGCGCCCGAATACGCTAACCGTTATATGAACGTCGGCTTTAGCGGCGGCGAAAAAAAACGCAACGAGATTCTTCAGTTGTTAACGCTTAATCCAAAGCTTGCGCTCCTCGACGAAACTGACAGCGGGCTTGACGTTGACGCCGTCGAAATCGTTTCCAAAGGCGTCGCCAAATTCCACAACGAAAATAATTCTTGCATAATCATCACGCACAACGCGCAGATTTTAAAGCATTTGCCGGTTAATCGTGCGCATATCTTTTTGAACGGGCAAATTGTTAAGAACGGCGGCGCGGAACTCGTTAATGCGGTTTCTGAACATGGCTACGCGCCTTTTGAGGTAGAATCATGAGGAATTATATTCAAGACATAGAACGGGCACTTTATGACGTGCGCGACGCCGATAAATCAATTTACAAAAGCGACGCGGGCTTGACGGAAGAAATTATTCGTGACATATCTGCGCGGAAAAAAGATCCGTCGTGGATGCTTGATTTTCGTTTAAAGTCGCTGGAAGTTTATAAAAAAATAGATTTGCCGACGTGGGGTCCCGACATCAGCGAATTAAATATGGACGAAATTGTTACCTACGTTAAACCGAACGCCGCGCAGGTCAACGATTGGTCGCAAGTGCCTGAAGAAATTAAAAGAACTTTCGATAGGTTAGGTATTCCCGACGCCGAAAAAAAATCGCTCGCGGGCGTCGGGGCGCAATACGATTCGGAGGTCGTCTATCACAGCATACAAAAGCGGCTTACAGATTTAGGCGTCGTTTATACGGATATGGAAACCGCGCTTGTCGAACACGAAGATATTGTTCGCGAATATTTTATGACGCTCGTCCCGCCCAAAGATCATAAATTTGCGGCGTTGCATGGGGCGGTTTGGTCGGGCGGAAGTTTCGTTTACGTACCGGCGGGCGTCGATGTTAAAATTCCGTTGCAATCTTATTTTAGATTAAATGCGGCGGGCGCAGGGCAATTTGAGCACACGTTGATAATCGTTGAACCTGGCGCGAAGTTGCATTTTATCGAGGGCTGTTCGGCTCCGCGCTACAACGTCACGAATTTACATGCGGGTTGCGTCGAACTTTTTGTTAAGGAAGGCGCACGGCTCCGTTATTCGACGATAGAAAATTGGTCGCGTAATATGATGAATCTCAACACCAAACGCGCACTTGTCGAGAAAAACGCGCTCGTCGAATGGGTTAGCGGCTCTTTTGGCTCGCATGTGTCAATGTTATATCCTTGCAGTGTTTTGCACGGCGAAGGCGCACGCGCTGAATTTACGGGTGTGACGTTCGCGGGCAAGGGACAAAATCTTGACACGGGCGCGATTGTAATTCACGCGGCTCCGAAAACTTCTGCCAATATTAACACGCGGACAATTTCAAAATCGGGCGGTGCGGCAACTTATCGTTCAGCTGTCAAGGTTACAAAAAATGCGCCCTTTGCAAAGTGCTCCGTCAACTGCGAATCGCTTATGCTTGACGACGAATCGCGCTCGGATACTTCACCGGTTATGGATATTGAAGGCGACGAAGCTGACATTGGGCACGAGGCAAAAATTGGACGCATTTCAGAAGAGGCAGTTTTTTATCTTATGGCGCGTGGCATTTCAGAGGCGGAGGCGCGGGCAATGATTGTTCGCGGTTTCGTCGAACCGATTGCTAAAGAATTGCCGCTTGAATACGCCGTTGAAATGAACAACTTAATCAACTTGGAATTGGAAGGACAATTATAAAAAAAATTAGCGGCTCGTTCCGATTGGAGCGGGTCGCTTTTTTGTTAAACGAATCTGCAAACGTGGTCGACGGCAATATCAGAAAAGCCATAAGCCTCTGCCTTAGTAAGTCGTCCATTGCACACGTCGTGAATTTTTTTCAAGAGCAAATCGCCCGCGTCGGATATCGTAAGCTCGCCCGCGATTATGCCGCTCAAGTCCACGTCGATATTATCTTCCATCCATGAATAAGTTTGCGCGTTGGCAGTGACTTTAAGCACAGGAACAATCGCATTGCCGGTTGGCGTGCCGCGTCCCGTCGTAAAGATAATTGCATTGCAACCCGCCGCAACCATTGACGTCACCGACGAAATATCATAACCGGCCGTGTCCATGACGATTGCGCCGCGCTTAGTGGGACGTGTTGCCTGCTCCAAAACTTCAACAATAGGACGCGTGCCACCTTTGCGAATACAGCCTAAACTTTTCTCGTCAATTGTAGAAAGCCCGCCGAATTTATTTCCAGGCGTCGGCTGTCCTGCGCGACAATCTTGCCCCGCCGCTTTTAAATGCGTTTCGTAGTCCGCGCAAATTTTTATAATTTTGT
>CAMJKR010000373.1 GCA_946406415.1 uncultured Selenomonadales bacterium
TTTCGGGTCGTGGACGACGTACTTGCCCTGTTTTATTTTAGGACTGCCCGCCGCTTTGAGCTGATTGTAAACCTCTGGTGTCATGTCATCTCGTTCATCATTAGAAATTCGCTGAGGGACGTCCAAACAACCTGAGCAACGTTCACACCATTTTAATTGTTCCCCAAATTCTGCCGGCGTGCGTTTCCACCAATTTGGTTCCACTTTCCAGCCACCGGGACCATCGAAAAGCATATCTAAAGCCCCAGCCACTTCGCAGAAGAACGCACCTTTGGGCGTTATTGTCGCTGACCACGTGTTTTGTATCCAACAGGCATCACGCTTTTTTATCCATTCGTCGTCGGGAATACCCAATTCTTTACGTGGCATGAGAAGAGCTTGGTGAATACACGCGTTATCGTGATCATTTAGCCATTGAGTAGGAAAAGTATCGTTAATAACTTCAAAATGCTTGTAATAACCTTCGTTAAGCGAAGATAAAAGCACCAGTTTTGTGTCCAATCTTTGCATATTATTTTTCATGTAAGAGAGCATGTTTTTCACAGGTTCGCGTAGTAATTTTAATCTATTACCGCATCCCAAACGACTTTCGCGGATATAATTAGCAAATTTTTCAAATTCAGGATGAATAGTAGGTTCGCCGCCGATTATTCCGACCAGACTTGGAAAATCTTTCAGAGAATCCACAGCATTGCGAAAGGTATCAAAATCCATAAAAAAAGGCTTCTTGTGGTGACCACAAAATCTCGTACAATTCGAGCACATATTTGGACAAGCATTTGTTATGTCGATTTCAATAATATTCATATCCTTCGGCGATCTCAATTTTAGCACCCCTCATAAAATTTTAGCCTATACGCGCCGGCAAGCCAATAAATATTCCCGAAAAAAATTCAACCATAATCCTCAGCATCCACGGTCCGAAAATTAAAATCGCCACGAAAACCGCGATAATCTTCGGGATAAATGCCAGTGTTTGTTCTTGAATTGAAGTTGTTGCTTGAAAGACGCTAACCATTAAGCCGACCGTCAGCCCCAAGCCCAGCATAGGTGCGCAGACGAGCAGAACGACCATTAACGCCTCTTGCCCCAGCTGAATTACTAAATCTCCCGACATTATACACCTCTAAAAAACTATTACGAAAAAATTTTGGACTGTATCAGCCATTATGTGCAGATTATAGTAAGAATCGCTGACACAGTCCGGCTCCATAAATACAAATTCATTTTTTGAGGAATAGTTAATTTTTATCCGATTTTTCTTCTAAATCTCTGCCAAACTTCATTTTCCGCGACAAATTGATTAATCTTGGCGAAATTGTCCAGCAAATATTCTCTCTCTGCTGCGACGTAATATCTGTTTATTCCATGTTTGAAGGCGAAAATATATTCATTGTCCAGTAGTATAGATTCCCATTTATCGTGGCATGGCGTGCCTGTTCCGGGAAGAGTTGCCTCCATGGCGAAAATCCACGGACGGAACTTATGCCAATCTTTCACGCCAACCAAAACTTCGCGCTCATAGCCTTCTACATCAATTTTGCAGAAGTGTATGTTACCACTAGGGGGGGGTATTGTTCATGTACTTCCGAGAGCGTCCATATCGATTTGGTTTTCTTAATGGAATCAGGAAGTTTCTGTCTGGTTACTTCTTCAGTGGAAAAAGTCGACATCATGCCGCGTTCGTACAAATCCATTTTTCCGTGCTCTTTTCCGCAACCTATGCAAAGATTAATATCGCGCGGACGTTCTTGTACCAATTTAGCGCAGAGAGCATGAAGCGGCTCAATGTTAATGCCATGCCAGCCTCTATCATAGAAAGCCTTCGTTACACTCAGGACTTCGGGGTCATTTGCGCCAACATCAATGTAAAAGCCTTTTTCAATGTCTTTCAATACACCATACAAGATTATGTCTTCACAATCTTGGGCATACGATTCAAATTTCATTGTCTCTACCTCCAAACATTACTATCGGAAACTTACAATTATCGACTGAATCAGCAAATGCCAGCCGTCAATCATTACGAACAGCAAAATTTTAAATGGCAAGGAAATCATGACCGGCGGCAACATCATCATACCCATTGACATAAGCGTTGTCGCAACAATCATATCTATAACGATAAACGGAACGTACAGCATAAAGCCGATTTGGAACGCCGTTTTTAGTTCGCTGATTATGAACGCGGGAATTAGCACGAAGGTTGAAACGTCCTCTTGCGAATTGGGGCGTTCAGCTTCGGACAAGTTTACAAAAAGTGCCAAGTCAGCTTCTCGCGTCTGCCGGAACATAAATTCGCGCATCGGTTCGAGGACGTTGGTTATTGCCTCTTCCTGCGAAATTTGTCCAGCTAAGTAAGGTTGCAAGCCGTTATCGTTCGCCTGTGACCAATACGGTGCCATTATGTAAAACGTCAAGAACATTGCCAACGAGACGATAACTTGATTTGGCGGGACGTTTTGAGTAGCAAGCGCGTTTCTTAGGAAGCCGATTATAACGACGATTCGCACAAAGGAAGTTGTCATCATCAAAATTCCGGGCGCGATTGTTGCCAACGTTAAAATCGCTATGACTTGCAAAGTTGAGGAGACTTGTTCGGGATTTTCTGCCGTGCCCACTTCTACGTTGACGCTTGGGATAAGCGGTGCCGCCTCAGCAAAATTCGTTATAAGCACGCCCGCCGCGCAGATTATTAAAAATCTTATCACTTTCCGCTACCTCTTTTGAAGAGTGGGATTTTCTTTACCAAACTCGACAGCGTGCCGAATTCTT
>CAMJKR010000374.1 GCA_946406415.1 uncultured Selenomonadales bacterium
AGCTTAAAGTAAATTTGAAGAAATAATCGACAGAAAATCTTCTGCCGCAGAAAATTCTATGGAATCTTTACAAGTAATTTTTTTGTAAAGATTTTTTTTTGTAAAGGCGACGTCGGCAAGCTCCAGCATTGGCAAATCAATTTCCGAATCACCCGCCGCAAAAACTTTATCGGGTGAAAACTTTTTAATCAGCAACTTTAAAGCCTCGCCCTTATTAAGCGCAGGCGGGAAGAGATAAATTTTCTTGCCCGTGTGTTTAACAGTTAAGCTCGTGTCGAAGAAAATTTTATCGGCTTCAATGTCATCACGACAGCGCAAAAATAAAAAGCTCTCGTCGACAATACGGCAAATGCTAAACGCGGGATTATCGGAAAATTTTTCGTGCTGAAGTTTTAATTCCTCTTCGTAAGGCGCGACGACTTCCCTTAAAAAATTTTCTTGCCGCTCGCCGTTCAAAAGATATGCTCCATTGGCGGCGACTGCAAAGCGTGGATAAAAATTTTCCGTCCAAAAAATCCGCCGATATTGCGCGATTGAACGAGTCGTTACTGGCACGAATAAAATCTGCGCGGCGATTTTTTTTATTAAATCCAAAGCTCGCGGCGCAATAAAACTTTGCTCGCGCCCGTCGTAAATTTCAATGCAAATATCCTCTGCGCGGCGGTGCTTGTACGAATGAATCAGCGTGTTATCCAAATCACAAGCGAATAAAATTTTCATGGCAATCATTCCTAAACATCAAGCGTTATTGTTCGTGGCGTCATTTTATATTGCAAAAGCTTTGTTGTCATGCTATCATGAAAAAAATTTTTAGGAGGAAATTTAAATGCAATCAATCGTAAAAGACATGTCGTTGGCTCCGAGTGGGCACGCCAAAATTGAATGGGTAAAAAATTTTATGCCGGTTATGAGCGCGATAGACCACGAGTTTTCGCAATCCAAACCGTTCGCAGGGAAAAAATTTTCGATAACGTTGCACTTGGAAGCAAAGACGGCTTATATGGCGGAAGTTTTCATGCACGCGGGCGCGGACGTTGTAATAACCGGCTCGAATCCGCTTTCCACTCAAGACGACGTTGCGGCTGCCTTAGCTGAGGACGGTGTAACGGTTTTCGCGACGCATGGTTGCTCGGAAGCTGAATACAATGATTATCTCAACAAAGCGGCTGATTTCGCGCCGGATATTTACATTGACGACGGCGGCGACTTTACCGAACTTTTGCATACGACCAGACGCGACGCGCTTAAAAATATTATCGGCGGCTCGGAAGAAACTACGACGGGCGTTTTGAGACTTCGCGCTTTGGAAAAACAAGGACGCCTCGCCTTTCCAATGATTGCCGCAAACGACGCCTATTGCAAATTCCTGTTCGATAATCGCTACGGAACTGGGCAATCAACGTGGGATGGAATTATGCGCACGACTAATCTTGTTATCGCGGGCAAAACTGTTGTAATCGCGGGATATGGCTGGTGCGGCAAGGGCGGCGCAATGCGTGCTCGTGGATTGGGCGCAAATGTCATTGTCACGGAAGTTGACCCGATTAAAGCGATTGAGGCTGTCTTTGACGGTTTCCGCGTTATGCCGATGATTGAGGCGGCTCCTCTGGGCGATATTTTCTTGACGTTGACGGGCGATAAAGACGTTATAACCGGCGAACATTATCCGCTGATGAAAAACGGCGCAATGCTTGCTAATGCCGGTCACTTCGACGTTGAAATTAATATTCCTGAACTCGCCGCGCAGTCAGTCAGCAGAAAAGTCGTCCGCAATAACGTCGAGGAATTTTTACAGCGCGACGGACGCAAACTTTATTTGTTGGCAGAAGGGCGGCTTGTTAATTTGGCTTCGGGCGACGGGCACCCCGCCGAAATTATGGATTTAAGTTTTGCCGTTCAATTTTTCAGCGCGGCGCATATTCTGCACAATCACAGCAAGCTTGACAAAAAAGTTTACCTCATGCCCGAAGAGATTAACGCTAAAATCGCGGAAATTAAACTCGATTCAATCGGCGTGAAAATCGACACGCTCACCGACGCACAACGCGAATATCTTGGCTTATGAACCTTTCAGAGTGGGATGATGCCAAAAACAAATTTAAAGTTGTAAGGTGAATTATTTTGCTAAACATAAAAATTTTCGGCATCGTTCAAGGCGTCGGCTTTCGTCCGTTCGTAAAAAATTTTGCAGACGCAAATAAAATCGTCGGTACCGTTGCTAATCGCGGCTCTTACGTTGAAATTTTTGCTCAAGGCTTGGAAGATGACTTAAAAATTTTTTTAAACGCGCTCCAAACCAAAAATCCGCCGCGCTCCGCAATTTTAAAAATCGACGTGAATAATTTGCCCGATAAAAATTTCTCCGGATTCCAAATTATCGACAGCGTTCACGAGGCAGGAGATATTTTTGTTTCGCCGGATATTGCTATCTGCGAAAAATGCAAAGAAGAACTCTTCGACCCCAACGACCGCCGATATTTGCACCCGTTTATAAATTGTACTGCTTGCGGACCGCGCCTAACGATTTTAAAAAATATGCCTTATGACCGCGAACGCACTTCAATGGGTGATTTTCCCATGTGCGACGCCTGCGCAGAAGAATATTTTAATCCGAACTCGCGACGCTTCGACGCCCAACCGATTTGTTGTAATGATTGCGGCTGTGAAGTCTATTTGCTCGGAAAAAATCTGCGCGGGCACGACGCAATTAAATATGTCCGGAAAATTTTGGCGGCGGGCGGCATTGTCGCGATAAAAGGTATCAGCGGCTTTC
>CAMJKR010000375.1 GCA_946406415.1 uncultured Selenomonadales bacterium
ATATTTTTTATGGTCGAAAGACCTATTTTTTTTATGATTCGTAGAGACCAAAGCTAGCGAGCCAAGCGAGGATAACGGATACAGGACCGGTTATAAATCTTGAATACAGCACGGAGGGAACGCCAACTTCGACAGTTTCAGCATCAGCCTCAGCCAAACCGAGCCCGACGGGTACAAAATCGCAAGCGCATTGAGCATTTATCGCGAAAAGTGCGGGCAAAGCCAAATGCGGCGGGATATTGCCTTCACCGATTTGAACGCCGATTAAAACACCGATAACTTGAGCGATAACCGCGCCTGGTCCCAAGAACGGCGACAAGAGCGGGAAAGAACAGATACAAGCGAGGATAACTAAGCCGACAATGTTACCGGCGAGCGGCGAGAGAAGATTTGCGATAACGTCGCCGATACCAGTACCGAGAATAACGCCGATTAACATAGAAACGAACGCCATAAACGGGAGAATCGTGCGGATAATGGTGTTAATCGAATCGCGACCGGCTTGATAGAATACAGAGACGATACCGCCCATAAATTGACCGATTTTAGCCATTAAACTGCCGGAAGATTGTTCTGTAATCTTTTTGGAAGTATCATAGCCGCCTTTTTTAATAGCGGAGCCGGAATCGCCGGAAGTATCTTTAGCGGGAGCGGCAGGAGCGGGAGTTGGAGCCGCAGATCCGTCCGCGAAGGAAATATTTTCTGGTTTAACGGCTGAAACGTAAATGTCTTGTTTTATAAAATCTGCTAAAGGACCTGAAGGACCTGTAGCGTTAAGATTGATAGTAAAAATGCGTTTCTGGGGATAAATTCCGCAACGAAGGGTACCGCCGCAGTCGATAACGACGACTAAAATCTCATCATCGGGTACACGGGTTTTAAAACCGTCGACGAGTTCGCAACCAGTCATTTCCGCGAGCGTTTGAGCGACTTGAGACATAACGCCGCCGGTAATATTGACAACTTTATTTTTCTTCGCGTCGGGAACGAGTGTTAAAGGTCCACCGAAACCGCCACTACCGGCTTTAACGACTACAGAGCGCAATCCGCCGCCCGCAGAGGGTGCCGCATTAGCAGGAGCCGCCGAAACGCCTTCCGCGAATGAAATATTTTCGGGTTTAACGGCTGAAACGTAAATATCTTGTTTTATAAAATCTGCTAAAGGACCTGAAGGACCTGTAGCGTTAAGATTGATAGTAAAAATGCGTTTCTGGGGATAAATTCCGCAACGAAGGGTACCGCCGCAGTCGATAACGACGACTAAAATCTCATCATCGGGTACACGGGTTTTAAAACCGTCGACGAGTTCGCAACCAGTCATTTCCGCGAGCGTTTGAGCGACTTTTGACATTACGCCGCCGGTAATATTGACGATTTTATTTCTTTTGCCGTCAGGAATAAGGGTTAAAGGTCCGCCGAAGCCGCCGCTGCCCGCCTTAACGACAACTGCTTTATAATCAGCCATTTTAAATCCTCCTTATGCAGTCTTGAGCGTCTTGCTTAACGAAATTCCCTGTTGCTTCTGCACGTAAGCCGTGCAAAAATCTGTAACCCAGCCGCGCAGGAAATTAATAACTATACCGATAAGCAGATAACGTAGCGCAAGGTCGATATGATTCAGTCCTAAAGTTGTAATTCCGTTGGCAACACCGAGATAAACGAACAACTCGCCGGGGTTGATGTGGGGAAACATCCCATTTAAAGTGTGACACGAGCCGGAGGCGGCAGCATAGTATGACGGTTTGTAGTGTTCTGGCAAAAATTTCCCCAAGGAAAGACACATCGGATTGCAAAAGAAAAACGTACCGATAACGGGCAGGACGATATAGCGCGAAAGGGGATTGCCCGCGCAGACGCCCGCGAATTTTTCGATTCGTTCATTACCAATCATCTTGACGATAGCGTTCATGGCGACGAGCAGGACGATAAGCGTCGGAATGATGCCGGTCATCCATGAATAAAGTGTCTCCCCCCCTTTTTATTAAATAATCCGATAAAACTTTGGGCAAAACCAACGAGGGTATCCATAAAATTACCTCCTTAAAAAGTTTAAAATAATCTATCCATTAAGACCGAAGAATTGCACGCTTAAACTTCGGTCATTGATGGCGCAAATTGTTATGAAAATCTTTTTACGCATTGAAAAAGACGCTTTCGTAGGTTACAATATTGGCAATATGAATCAACCAACGAGCCTACGAGGCGTCTTGCGTTAATTCTAGCGTCTCGAAGGCAGTTTGTCAAAAATTTTGGAGGTAGTTAGTATGAAGGATAAGGAAAAAATTTTTAAACTACTGCGCGAGGCGGCAGAAACTCCGCAAGAATCGTTCGCGGTCGAAGAAATGATTTCAAAGATCGAAAGAAACATACCGCCTATCGAAGATGTGGGCGACAATTTGAAAAAATTTGCGGGGTACCGGTTTTACAGAAACAAGAACGGGAAATTCTGGTGCACAATCAGTATGCATCGTTTCGTTTGGACGTATTTCAATGGCGAAATTCCCGAAGGTTGCGACGTTCACCATATCGACCGTAATCCTGATAATAACAACATCTCGAATCTGCAACTTCTTACCAAAGCCGAGCATAGCAAACTTCATTCGGCGACAAAGAAGAAAGGCAAGCCGGATAAAAAGTCGACTTTCACCTGCGCGGTTTGCGGTCGCGAGTACGAGGCGGTAAGCAGAGGCAACAACACGTATTGTTCAGCGAAGTGTAAAAAAATTGCTGAACGCGAACGTGCCGCTGAAACAAAGGTTTGCGA
>CAMJKR010000376.1 GCA_946406415.1 uncultured Selenomonadales bacterium
TCAAACTTGCTGATAAAGTTTCGTTAGTTCACCCTGCGCGTTGTCTGTTTAACGCCGGTGCCACGCCTCAATACTTCAGAAATAAAATCCTTAACGACACGCATTTTAAAGTTGTACGCTACGAACCCGACGGCAAAAAATTTTTCCCGACCTCTGATATTAAAGGCGGCGTTGCCATTACTTACTACGACGCGAATCAAACTTTTGAGCCAATCGGCGTTTTCATTCCGTTTGAAGAATTATTTGCCATTCATCAAAAAGTTGTCCTCGACAATAAAAATTTTCGTCCGCTTAGTGAAATTATGTTCGGCACAGATATTTATCATTGGACAAAACAAATGCATATTGAAAATCCAAACGTTGCTTCTCGTATGAGCAAAGGACACGAATACGATATTTCTACGAATGCTTTTGAATTATTGCCTGACATTTTTTTAAACGATAAACCTAATGACGGCAAAGAATATGTTCAATTTTTAGGGCGCGAAAAAAATCGCCGAATAATAAAATGGCTCCGCCGCGACTATTTAAAGGTACACAAAGTTTTTGATAAGTGGAAAGTATTTGTTCCAGCGTCCAATGGGTCGGGAGCTTTGGGTGAAGTATTAGTAACGCCGCTTGTCGGCTCGCCGCTTGTCGGTCATACGTCAACGTTTATAACGGTCGGAGCGTTCGATATACGGGCGGAAGCGGAGGCGTGCATAGCATACATAAGGAGCAAGTTTTGCCGCGTAATGCTGGGCATACTCAAGGTTACGCAACACAATCCGCCGCAAACGTGGTCAAAGGTACCGTTGCAAGATTTTACGCCTGACAGCGACATTGATTGGCGCGCTAACGTCGACGAGCAACTTTACCGCAAATACAATTTGAGCGACGCGGAGATAAATTTTATCGAGACGCATGTTAAGGAAATGGCTTGAAAAAATTTCGGCGTATGATAAACTACAAGCGTAGATTAGAAAACCACATAACGTAATCATCAAGACAACGGCAAAAAGAACCCCGAGCTGGAACTAGGGGTTCAAACGTTGAGCCACTTGCAAACGACTTGAAAAAATTTTCGGCGTATGATAAACTGCAAATGTTAAGTTAGGCAACTTACAACAGTGTGATCACAAGATGAATCGTCGACAAAACTGAACCCCGAGCTGGTCACTCGGGGTTCAAACGTCTTACGACTATTGTTCGTTTTACAGTTTAACGATAACCACTAGGCTCTGTCTTTTGTCATTAGCGTTTGTTGCGCTTGTCAAGCCACTTGCAAACGAAGTGCGAGATGACATTCGTCACGACGATTGCTCCGACTGTCATAAGAAACGTTGATACCATAGTTCACATTCCGTAAATCAATGCTTTCATCATCAATTCGGGGTCGCGTTCGCGGATTATTTCAGCTTCGGGAATCCAATCTTCGGAAAACAGCGGCAAGTTTTCTACGATATCTTTGACGACTTTGCTAACGACTTTTACTTCCTGCGAATCTTGTCGCGACTTCAAAAATTTTCCCAAAGCCGAGCCGACTTTAAACATTTCGTTTTTGTCAACGCCGCGCGTCGTCGGATCCAAACTCGACAGCCGCAAGACAGGATAAGTTATATTTTCGTCGGAAGTCATTAATTTTTCCGCCTTGACGAGCAAGCCGCCTTGCGCAAGTTTTTCTTCAAGCTCTTTGCCGTCCTGATTTATGCTGACAAGCACCAAATGATTTTCCGTCGGCGAGATTAAAACTTCTGCGCCCGATTTTTTTAACCCGTCCTCTAAAGCACGAGCATTAATCAAAATTTGTTGAGCGTAATCTTCGTACTCTTCGCAAGCAACTTCGCGGAAAGTTATCGCCAAAGACGCCAGCACATTTTTTTTCAAGGAGACGTGTCCGGTGTCGATAAGTTTTTGTTCCAGCGCGTCCGCAAATTTTTTCCGCGACAAAATTATTCCGCTCTGCGGTCCGTGAAGCGCGTCGCTTGCCGAAAAAGTTGCAACGTCCGCATAAGGCACCGGCGACGGAATTTTTTTTGCCGCAATTAAGCCAGCGTTCTGCCCCAAATCAATCCATAAATTCGCGCCGACCTCATCAGCTATCGTGCGCATTTTTTTGTAGTCAATGTTGTGCGGATAATTGACGGGCGAATAAATTATCAAGGCGGGCTTGTGTCGAATTGCCAAATAGCGAACAGTATCATAGTTCATACGGAAATTTTTCGGCTCAACCGCGAACTTCACAAAATCATAATTCATTTGTTCGCCCGTGCAATGTTCCTTTTTGCGCAGATTGAACGACAAAATTTTATCGCCCGATTTAGCAAAAGTCATTAAAACGACACGCGAGGCCGCCGCCGCATTGCCTGTACGAACAATGGCATGTTCAGCTCCGTAAAGTTCGCAAACTCGTTTGATGGCAAGTTGTTCGATTTTGCTGTAGTGTTGAGCCGAATATTGACCGACAAAGTCATTGCCAATCGCGCTACCCTTTATGTATTGCGACAACGGCGAGGCGGCACTGTCAGTAGGAATTAATGATAACGTGTAAAGTTGTCGGTCAAGGGAAATTTTCAACAAGTCGCACAATTCGCGGTCGAATCTCTGCAGACGCTCAAATAATTTTTTGTTAACCATAAAAATTCTCCTCTCAAGCTATGCCCGTCAGCATGTAAAACAAAATGCACAAGAACGGGACGAAAAATTTCAGCCCCATTAAAACTACAATGTCATAATACGCCTCTTTGTGAGTAAGTC
>CAMJKR010000377.1 GCA_946406415.1 uncultured Selenomonadales bacterium
GAGGATTCGTCAAAATCGTCGCCGCAAGCTGAATCAATCGTCGCTTCATCAGCCAAGACCTATACATTCAAGGCAAACTCGCGACGCCTTAGCGAAAATCGTTGACAATTCGCCGCGCTCAATTCCAAACCAAATCATCGCCGCGCTCGTCAAAAAAATTATCAGTCTACTGCTTGAGAAGTTTTTCAAGTTCATTTTTATAGCCTTCCATGTCCGCGCCGATAATCGCCTTGCCGACAACTTCGCCCTTACTGTTAACAAAAATCGTTGTCGGAACCGCCTCGACGCCTTCTATAAACTGCATTAACTGCGCGTCGGGGATAATGTTAACAAAATTCGCGTTCGCCTCTTGAGTTATCTTTAAAGCAGATTGTATTTGCGGCGAATTTTCCGAAGCGTCGCACACGAGTCCGATAATTTGCGCGTCGGCGGGCATAGAACGAGCCATTTCGCCGAGTTCGGGCATTTCACCTATACACGGCGGGCAAAACGTCCCCCAAATATTTACCATAGTAATTTTCTTCGACGCGAAAATTTCATTGGTGACGGTCGAGCCGGTAATCGTCTTGGCAGTGAAATTTGGAATATTTTTGGCGACGGGTGACGCCTGTGCGGTATTGGAAGTGTTGCTGACTTCAGCCGAATCAGAGCAACCGCTCATTAAAAACATTACGCTCAACAAAGCTACTGCAAAAAATTTTTTAATCACAGTTATCATCTCCCGTAATTTTTTGACGTATTCTAACATTAAGCTTGAAGAGGCGCAAGCAGGGGAATTTACACGCGGGAAGAATACATAGAAATTAGGAATTAGGAATCAGTAATTAGGAATGGTGACATGAAAATCGTAGTTTCCGGCTATTACGGCTCGAAGAACGGCGGCGATGAGGCGATGCTATCTGCAATGCTCGAAGTCCTGCGCGAAGAAGTTGCCGACTTGAGCGTTACGGTTATCTCCCTCAATCCCGAATATACCAAACGACGCCACAACGTCGACGCAGTGCCGTGGCTGGACATTTGGTCAATTATAAAAAAAATTCGTGCGGCGGATTTGCTGATAAGCGGCGGCGGCTCACTTTTGCAAAATGTCACGAGTGGGCGCAGTCTTTACTATTACCTCGCGATAATTTTTTTTGCGCTCGCCTGCAAACGAAAAGTTATGCTTTACGCGCAAGGTATCGGACCGATTCGCGGCGTGCTTGCGCATAAACTCATGAACTTAATTATAAATCGCGTCGACTTAATCACCGTGCGCGATCGCGGCTCGCTTGAAGAATTATCGCGGCTTAAAATAACTTGTCCGGAAATTTACTGCACCGCCGACCCCGTTTTAGCGATAAAGCCCGTGCCGCTCGAATTCGGCGAAAAAATTTTGGCGCGTCATTCGATAACTCGTGGCGGGAAATTTATCGGCGTGGCAATTCGTCACTGGCTTGACTGGGAACATTTCCAACGCGAACTTGCCGCCGCCCTCGACCGTCTTGCTGACACTACCGACGCGAAAATTATTTTTATCCCGATGAAATTCCCTGAAGATATTCGCGCCGCCCAATCAACCGCCGCCCTAATGAAAAATTGCGCCGTACTCAACGAAGAATTCACGACGCAAGAAATTTTAAGTCTCGTTGGTTGCATGGATATTTTAATTGGCGTTCGTTTGCACGCGCTGATTTTCGCCGGTGTTATGAATGTTCCCATGCTCGGCATTTCCTACGACCCGAAGATTGAACGCTTTCTTGATTCGATTGGAGAAAAACCGCTGGGCACGCTCTCTGATGTGACTGCTGATAAAATTTTCGATGAGACCTTGAAAAAACTTTCTGCGCATAAAAATTTCCGCAACGACGCTTTATTAAAAGAACTCGGCGCACTTGCCCGCAAAAACGCTAAACTCGCCGTCGCCTTAGCTAAGCAACTTAGCTTGACTTAGAAAAGATTTTGCATTAACCTTGAAAAAATTTACCAAAGTTGAGGACACAAAAATTTATGACAGATGTACAGAATCAGCCAGATAAACGCGGCATAAAAATAAATCGAACAGGAATCACGGGAGTACAACTGCCATTTTTTATTTCGGACGGAGGCAAAACTCAACAAGTCTTAGCGAAAATTCGATTTACAGTTGCGCTCGCCGACAATCTGCGCGGGACGCATATGAGCCGCCTAACAGAAATTTTAACGGATTGGACGCAACGCCCGATTAAAATTCCCGACGTGGAAAAAATTTTGCTCGACGCATTAGAAAAACTTTCAACCGATTTTGCGGCGATAAAGTTTGCTTTTAAATTCTTTATAGAAAAAATTTCGCCCGTGTCTAAAAAATCTTCCTTAACTGCCGTCGACTGTGAATTTAACGGCGAACTCAAGCGCGGCAGTCGCATGAATTTTACTTTGGGATTAGCCGTGCCGTTTGCGTCGCTTTGCCCGTGCAGTAAGGAAATTTCGGACTTCGGCGCACATAATCAACGCTCAATCTGTCGCGTCAAGTTGATGTTCAAAGACGTTGACGACGTTTCGATAGAAAAATTTGTTCGATTGATTGAGGCGCAAGGTTCAGCTGAAATTTTCCCGCTCCTAAAGCGCGAAGATGAAAAATTTGTAACCGAAGCCGCCTATCAAAATCCAAAATTTGTGGAAGATATTTTGCGCGACGTGGTAATTGCTCTGCGCGGCGTGGAAAATATATCTGCCTTCACCGTCGAGTGCGAAAACTTTGAATCAATTCATAAC
>CAMJKR010000378.1 GCA_946406415.1 uncultured Selenomonadales bacterium
ATGACTTGAAATTATTTTGATAGTGTGCTAGATTATGCGCGTTTAAAAATTTGTTTGGGAGGTTTTATTCCAATGCCTATCAGTTTGAAAAAAGGACAGAAGGTTGACCTCACGAAGACGAATCCCGGCTTGAAGAATATTTTAATCGGCTTGGGCTGGGACATTAACAAGTATGATGGCGGCAAGGACTTCGACTTGGACGCTTCCGTTTTCCTGCTTAAAGGCGACGGCAAAGTTAACAGCGACGATGATTTTGTTTTTTATGGCAATCTCAAGCACGTCAGCGGCTCCGTCGAACATCTCGGCGACAACTTGACCGGCGCGGGCGAGGGCGATGACGAGGAAATTAAAATTGACCTCAGCAAAGTCCCCGAAAACATTGAGAAAATTGACTTCACCGTTACGATTTACGAGGCGGAAGAGCGCAAGCAAAACTTCGGGCAAGTCGAAAACGCCTTTATCCGCGTCGTCAACGAGGCGAACGGCGAGGAACTTATCCGCTACGATCTCGGCGAGGATTTCTCGATTGAGACGGCGGTTGTTATCGGCGAACTTTATCGCAACAAGGGCGAATGGAAGTTTAACGCAATCGGCTCCGGCTTCAGCGGCGGACTTGCCTCGCTCGGCAGAAATTATGGTGTAAGCGTGTAATTAGTGATTAGTGGTTGGTGGTTAGTGGTTAGGCAGAACTAATCGCTAACCACTTTTGCCTTGAAAGGAGAATTTAAAATGGCTGTTAATCTTCAAAAGGGACAAAAAGTTTCACTCAAAAAATCCGACGGTAGAAAACTTTCCAAACTCATGGTCGGGCTTGGTTGGGACGCAGCTGACAAAAAAAGCGGCGGTTTCTTCAGCAGACTGTTCGGTAACGCGGACAGCATTGACTGCGACGCCTCTGTTTTCATGTGCAGGGACGGCAAATTTGTCGATAAGAATGATTTAATTTATTTCGGCAACTTGCACCACCCCAGCGATTGCATTCAGCACATGGGCGACAACTTGACTGGCGAGGGCGAAGGCGACGACGAGCAAATTTTTGTTGACCTCGATAAAATGCCGCCGCATTATGACAAGCTGATTTTCGTCGTCAACATTTATCAAGCAGTCGCACGCAAGCAACATTTTGGCATGATTAAGAACGCTTACATTCGGATAATTGACCCCGACAGCCGCGAGGAACTTTGCCGCTTCAACCTTAGCGACGATTATACCGATATGCTGTCGATGATTGCCGGCGAAGTCTACAAGCGCGGCGACGAGTGGAAATTTAACGCGGTCGGCACGGGCACCAGAGACACCGGACTAACGGATTTAGCTAAAAGGTTTAAGTGATGAAAAAATTTTTTACGCTATTAATTGCGGCTCTGCTTTTGGCGACGACGCCCGCGCAGGCAGAAGATTTAGGCGTTGAACTTTCTGACATTGCGGCAACGGATTTTAACACGCCTATTGAAAAATTTTATTCTACATTACCTAAAGCTAAGGGCGATTACAAAAGTCGCGTGCGTCCAATTATGATTGAGGGCGCAATGAACACCGAGACGGAATTTTTAATTCGCGCCTTGAAAAATCCCGTTGCTTATCGTGAGCTGAATTATCTGTTCGTGGCGGGCACTTACAAAGATTATCCCGTTGTGATTGTGCGCACGGAAATTGGCGTGGCAAATGCGGCGGCGTCCACAGCTCTTGCGATAAAAAAATTTAATCCCGTTGCCGTCATCAATCAAGGCACGGCGGGCGGTCACGATCCTGCGCTGAAAATCGGCGATATTGTTATTGGCGAAAAAAGTTTCGACTACACCGCTTTTAGAAGTGCTTATTCGGTGGCGGGCGCGGGCATTGACTTAACTAAGCAGGAAAATATCGGCACTTACGCTTACGACAAGGCAAGCGGCAAATTTCAAGCTTACACGGAATTTTTCCCCGACCCGACGCTTTTAAAGGTTGCTAAAAAAGTTGCCAACGCGAACGAAAATTTTAACGTCGTATCGGGCGTAATTGGAACGGGAAATACTTGGCTTGAGTGCGTCGACTACATAAATTTCCTGCACGAAAAATACGGCTCAAGTTGCGAGGAAATGGAGACCAACGCTGCCGCGCAGGTCTGCCAAAATGCGGGCGTCCCGTTTATCGGCATTCGCGTCTTGAGCGACAATGTCACCAATGACAACAGATACGTTCCCGAATCTGCAAAAGTCGCGCAGGAATTTGTTTTGCTTGTCGTCGAGCGTTACGTTCGCGACACCCTTAATCACAAGGAGGTATCCGATTGAAAATCACAGGCTTGACTGATGCGCAAGTTCAAGAGGCTAAATCGAAGTTCGGCGACAACTCAATCACCGAACAGGCACGCGAAGGCTTCTGGGACAAGCTCAAAGGCAACTTCGACGACCCGATAATCAAAATCCTAATCTTCGCGCTGATTCTGAACGTGTTCTTTGCGTTCATGGGCAAGGCGGAGTGGTACGAATCCGTCGGCATTGCGATTGCGGTTTTGCTTGCAACGTTCGTGTCGACGTTTTCCGAATACAAGAACGAAAGCGCGTTCCAGAAACTTCAGGGCGAGGCGTCGCTCATAAAGTGCAAAGTCTATCGTAACGGCGTCGTCACGGAAATTCCGATTAACGATATAACAATGGGCGATTGCGTTCTTTTACAGACGGGCGACAAAATTCCTGCGGACGGCGTGATTATCGACGGCTCAATCAACGTCGATCAATCGAT
>CAMJKR010000379.1 GCA_946406415.1 uncultured Selenomonadales bacterium
CGACAAAAATTAAATTTGCTCCGCGCAGAGTTCTAACTAAATTCCGTTCGTCCGCCATGTCTAGCAATCGTAATTTGTGAGCTACCTTGCAACCGTCAAGATTTTTAATATTCTGCCTGTCGACCGCCAAATAATTCACGCCCTGCAAATTTTGCTCTAACATATAATTAAGGGCGGAAAGCCCGACCGAAAGTTTTTCATTGCTCGCAGTGTTAACGCCAACGACTTTTACTTTTATAAACTGATTATCCAAATTGTTCCTTAACACGTTTATCAATCCTCCGTCGAAAATTCATCTCCTGCGCCTGTTAAAGAAGTCGGGAATTATATTCGGGAAAGGATTATTTGACTTGGGCGGCTCTTCTTGTCGGGGTTGAGCAGTTCTGTTGTAAGGCGGCGGCTCTTGCTGATTATACTGTTGTTGATTGTACTGCTGTTGATTAAATTGCTGTTGATTTAATTGTTGCTGATTGAATTGCGGCTGACTGTTCTGCACGGGCGGCGGATAAAATTTCGTCGGGGGAATTTTTTCTTCAACGGGAGCAACATTTTCTTCGCCAAAGCGCGTGGCAATAATCGTAACGATAATCGTATCGCCCAAAGATTCGTCGACGCTGACACCCCAAATAATTTCCGCGTCGGGGTGCGCCGCCTCTTGAATCGTGGTTGAGGCTTCATTTATTTCCATCATCGGCAAATTATCTTGTGCGCCCATGAAGTTCAGCAAAATTCCGCGTGCGCTATCGATACTGGTTTCAAGCAGAGGCGAGGCAATAGCTTTCTTAACCGCCTCAACTGCCGCATTGTCGCCCGACGCCTCACCAACGCCCATTAGCGCGGCTCCGGCATTGTTCATTATCGATTGAACATCCGCAAAGTCCAAATTTATAACGCCAGGAACAGCGATTAAATCCGAGATACCCTTGACGCCTTGACGCAAAATATCATCAGCAATCACAAAAGCTTTAGTCATCGGCGTTTTTTTATCGACGACCTGCAACAGTCTATCGTTCGGAATTGTAATAATCGCGTCGACGTGCTGTTTAAGTTTTTCAATTCCCATGTCGGCATTTCTCTTGCGTTTAGGTCCCTCAAATGAAAAAGGACGTGTGACAACCGCGACAGTCAACGCATTAACTTCGCGAGCACATTCCGCAACAACAGGAGCCGCGCCCGTTCCCGTACCGCCGCCCATGCCCGCTGTTATAAATACCATATCCGAACCGCGCAGAGCCTCCAAAATATCGTTGCGACTTTCTTGCGCGGCGCGTTCGCCAATGTCGGGACGTGCACCCGCGCCAAGTCCACGAGTTAATTTTTCGCCGATTTGCATTCTCTTGGGTGATTTACTCATCAATAACGCTTGCGAGTCGGTGTTGACTGCGATAAATTCTACGCCCTCCAAACCCGATTCAATCATTCTATTTACTGCATTCGAGCCACCACCGCCTATGCCGATTACTTTTATTTTCGCCAGTTGGTCTAGTGTATTCTCGTCGAATTCAAACATCTGCTTTCCCCCCGTGAAAAAATTTCTACGTAAGCTGTGCAAGTTTAGCATATCTTAATGAAAAAACTTTGTAACGTTCAAACTTTCAGCAAACGTTGGGCATTACCTCCGAGTATTTTATTCTTATCAGCGTCACCTAGCGGTAAATTTTTAATAAACTCAATCGAAGGTTTTGGCGAAGTCCACGGGCTGTCCGTTCCGAATAAAAGCCGCTCCGCTCCAAACGTTTCTACAAAGCTCATGAACTGCGCCTCGTCCAAAAGTTTTAAATCTTCCTCTTTCCAATGAGAATCATTGCGCGGAATTATTTTACCAGTTGAAAATGAAGTGTCCAGATAAATTTTCTTGCCCGCCAAAATTGCTAAGACTTCCGACCAATTTTTCCAGCCGCCCATGTGCGCCAATATAAATTTGAACTCGCCGACTTCCTCTACTACATGGCACGCCATTTGCGGCGAACAACGAACGACTCCAGGAAAGCCAATATCAAGCCCTGCATGTGTGACAACGATTAAATCCAATTCGGCGGCGCGGTCGATTATCCGCATGTATTTTGTATCATTGAGATTTGTATCTTGATAAACGGGGTGAATTTTGATACCTTTTAACCCGAAATTTTTCACGCGGCTCAATTCCTCGCGATAATTAGTAAAATCGGGGTGAATACAGCCGAATGAAATTATCCCTTCGCCGAAATTTTTCTCATTGAGCGCGGCGGAGGCAGAATTTATTTTTTCGACCTGCTTTGTATTCGTCGCAACCGGCAATATTACCGAGAAATTTATCTGCGCGGCGTCCATAGATTTTTTTAAGCCGTTTAAAGTTCCGTCTGTAAAAACAGGCGTTCGGCTGACATGGCTAAGTTTATCAATGACGACGGCAGAAATTTCGTCGGGGAAAATATGCGTATGCATGTCGATTATCATGGCGGTCAACTCCTTTTTAGTTTTACGGAGGTTTTTTGTATGAAGGTTGCTTTACTCGTTTTGTATTTTGCAGTTCTGATTGGCATTGGTTTGTATTGTCGCAAGCACGCCACCGACGTTGACGGCTTTGTATTGGGCGGGCGCAATGTCGGAGCGTGGCTCACGGCTTTTGCTTACGGCACGAGTTATTTTTCTGCGGTCGTATTCGTCGGCTACGCGGGGCAATTCGGTTGGAAATACGGCATTGCGGCGACGTGGGCTGGCATTGGCAACGCGCTAATCGG
>CAMJKR010000380.1 GCA_946406415.1 uncultured Selenomonadales bacterium
GTGTCGGAATCTTTACTGCCGGTAATTGTCGCCTTAGAATAATCAGCCGCAAAATCGAATTCATAGCCGCCGCTTATGGTGACTTTTTTATTGAGCGCGGCATTTTTCAGCGTAATTTTTTGTCCACTTACTTTAAGCCCGCTAGTCGACTTCGCGCCTTTAACGCTAGCCAAAGTCTTTGAAGATTTTTTGGTATAAATTATCGCGTTGTTAGCGAGCGCGTAGCCGGCAGTTTTAGTTTGCTTATAAGTTGCCGTCGAATTGCTTAAGCTCCAAGATTTTTTAGTTGTCGCGTCGTCCACGTCATCGGCAAGCTTGAGCGTATAGCCTTTAGAAATTGTAACTTTGCTAGTACCGAGCGAGGCTTTAGAGACTGTAACAACTTTGCCGTCAACGGAGAGACCTTTTGTAGATTTAACACCGCTAACAGTCGCCAAAGTTTTCGTAGCTTTTTTAGTGTAAGTTATGACATTATTGGCGAGCGTGTAACCGGCGGTTGTGGTTTGCTTATAAGTGGCTTTCGTGCCGCTTATGCTCCAAGATTGCTTTGCAGTTGATTCGCTTACGTCATCGGCAAGGGCAAGCGTGTAGCCATTGGAAATTGTAACTTTGCTAGTACCGAGCGAGTCTTTAGAGATTGTAACAATTGAGCCATTTAACGAAATGCCGTCCAAACTTTTAACGCCCTTAATAACGAGGTCGCCGTAAGTGGCGGTTGTGCCGTCGAGTGTCCACTTAGTCGCGGGATTTTCATCACTTACAATATTGACTGCCGACAAGCTAGCCGCGCCAATTAACGAAATTTTTCCGTCATCTACCTTAACAATGACATCATCGCCACTAATTACTGAAGAATGCAAACTTCCGCTGATTGAAAGTGTGGAATCTTCTTTAAAGCCGTAAATAATGTCGTTGCCGTCGCCGGAATTGTATTGGAAAAAAACATTTTTACCGTAATCATCCTCATAATAATAAATACTACCGTCAGCTCCAGGATAACAGCCGTTGAAAACAGAATCATTGCCGGCACCGGTATTTATCGTGACACTATCGCCGTAATTGTAAACAGAATCCTTGCCATCACCGGTATTTATCGTGACATTTGAGCCGCCCATATTTTCAACATAATCATCACCAGCACCGGTATTTATCGTGACACTATCGCCCCAACTGCCAACAGAATCATCACCGTCACCGGTATTTATCGTGACATTTGAGCCGCTCCAAATGTAAACAGAATCATCACCAGCACCGCTATTTATCGTGACATTTGAACCGCCGTCATTGTAAACAGAATCATCGCCATCACCGGTATTTATCGTGACACTTGAGCCGTCATAATTGTAAATGTCATCATTGCCGGCACCGGTATTTATCGTGACATTTGAACCGCCATTGTGCCAATAATCATCCAACCAACCGCCATTTTCAACATAATCATTGCCGCTGGTGCCGCTAATCAAAGTGTTGCTACTGATGTTGATTGTCTCCATAAAATCGCCTCCTCAACGGCAAAACAAAATTAGCCACTAGTCACTAATCAGTGGTGGAAAAGTCTAATGTGAGTGAACGCCATAGCGATATTATATTTGTCGCAAGTTTCGATAACGTTATCATCGCGAATGGAGCCGCCGGTTTGGGCAATGAATTCGACGCCCGATTTATAAGCGCGTTCAATGTTGTCACCGAACGGAAAGAAAGCGTCGGAGGCTAAAGAGACGCCGCGCAGATTTTTAAGCCAAGAAATTTTATCATCGGCAGTTAAGGGCGCAGGCTTAACGGAGAAAAGATTTTTCCAGCTGTCGTCGAAAGTTTCACCGCCTAAGTAAACGTCAATGGCGTTGTCGCGGTCTGGACGTTTGACGCCCTTTTTAAATGGCAACTCCAAAACTTTAGGGCATTGGCGCAGGAACCAAAAATCAGCTTTATTACCGGCAAGTCTCGTACAGTGAACGCGGCTTTGTTGACCTGCGCCGATACCAATAGCCTGTCCGCCCTTAGCGTAGCAAACGGAATTAGATTGCGTGTACTTAAGAGTAATCAGCGCGGTTAACAGGTCGCGTTTTGCTTGTGGCGTGAAGTTTTTATTTTTAGTAGGAATATCGGTTAAGCAGTCGTCGGCGATTTTAATATCGTTGCGTTTTTGTTCAAAGGTAATGCCGAAGATTTTTTTAGTTTCAATTTCGGGCGGTTCGTAATCGGGATTAATTTTGAGCACCAGATAATTGCCGCCGCGTTTAGACTTTAAAATTTCCAGAGCTTTAGCGGAATAAGCGGGCGCAATAATTCCGTCGCTAACTTCGCGCTTGAGATATTTAGCGGTTTGCTCGTCGCACTCGTCGGATAAAATAGCAAAGTCGCCGTAAGAACTCATTCTATCGGCTCCGCGCGCCCGAACGTATGCAGTTGCTTGCGGCGAAAGTTCGACGTCCTCTGCGAAGTAAATTTTCCTCAACACGTCGTCAAGCGGTTGAGCGATTGCGGCACCGGCGGGGCTTACGTGCTTAAATGAGGCGGCGGCAGGTAAATTTGTAGCGTGGCGCAGTTCGCTGACGAGTTGCCAACCGTTAAGCGCGTCAAGCAAATTGATATAACCGGGTCGCCCGTTCAAAACTTCAAAGGGCAGTTCACCTGCCTCGACGAAAACTTTGGCGGGCTTCTGATTGGGATTGCACCCGTAT
>CAMJKR010000381.1 GCA_946406415.1 uncultured Selenomonadales bacterium
CCGCTAAAGATTTTATCTTACAGGCAATGGCGCACGGTAAACACGTCGTCACGGCTAACAAAGATGTCGTTGCGCAATTCGGGCATGAACTTTTCGACGCGGCAGATACTAATCAAATTGATTTTCTGTTCGAGGCGGCGGTAGGCGGAGCAATTCCGATTATCATGCCGCTGAAACGTTCCTTAACCGCTAACAAAATCACTGAAGTTTTAGGTATTGTCAACGGCACGACAAATTACATGCTAACCAAAATGCTTGAACTCGGCGCGGATTATGACACCGTTTTAAAAGAGGCGCAATCTCACGGCTACGCAGAAGCGAATCCCGCCGCCGACGTTGAAGGCAAAGACGCCGCTCGCAAAATTGCAATCCTCGCGTCGATTGCTTTTAATTCCCGTATAAAATTTGAGGACGTGTCAGTTGAGGGAATTACGCATATCACGCCCGAAGATATTTCCTACGCCGCAAATTTGGGTTATGTCATGAAACTTTTGGCGGTCGGACGCGACACGGAACTTGGCGTCGACGTTCGAGTTAATCCCGTACTTTTGCCTAAGGAACACCCGCTCGCGGCAGTTAACGGCGTCATGAATGCTATTTTTGTGCGCGGTTATCCGATTGAAGAGGCAATGTTCTTTGGTCCCGGCGCGGGCAAGCCAACTGCCTCCGCCGTCGTTAGCGACATTATCGAAATTGCTCGCGGACTTCAACGCGGCGCGGCAGGGCGTTTCGGTTGCACTTGCTATCATAAACGAAATATTTGCCCCGTCGAAGAAACTGTTTCGTGCTACTATATTCGTTTGCTTGTCGACGATAAACCCGGCGTACTCGGCAAAATCGCTACAACTTTTGGCAATGTCGATGTTAGCTTAAAATCCGTCGTGCAGACTAGAGCGGAAATTCAAGACCACGTGGAAATTGTCGTCATAACTCACAAAGTCAAGCACAAAAATATTTTAGAGGCTCAAGCTGCATTAAAGGCGTTGTCAGTCGTCGATAAAATTTTCAACGTAATTCGAGTAGAATAAATGTCATGGAAAAAAATATAATAAACAAAAAAAATCGCGCCGTTGTTCGAGTGCCTGGAACTTCTGCTAATTGCGGTCCGGGTTTCGACTGTTTGGGCGTGGCGACGACGATTTATAATTATATGGACTTGACGCTTTTGCGTAGCAGTAAAATTATCGTCGAGTCTAAGGGCGAAGGTGCGGAAAATATTCCTCGCGGCAGAAAAAATTTGGCGTGGCAAGCCGTTCGCAGATTGTTGCAAGAAGTCAAACGCGAAGACGAATTCAAAGGCGCAATTATCCGCACAAAAAATAACGTGCCGATTTCTCGCGGGCTTGGCTCGTCTTCTACTGCGATTGTCGGAGGTTTGGTTGCCGCCAATGAAATTTTAGGTTCGCCGCTCAATCGTCAAGAACTTTTAAAACTTGCAACGGATATTGAAGGTCACCCCGATAACGTCGCGCCCGCACTTTTTGGCGGCTTTACAGTTAGCGTTATGGACAAGGGCGAAGTTCAAACTTTTTCCTTCCTGCCGCGAATCAAATTAAAATTAATCGTCGCCGTCCCCGATTTCGAGTTGTCGACGCGCCTCGCAAGAAAAGTTTTGCCAAAACATATTTCAATGAAAGACGCAATTTTTAATATCAGTCGAGCGTCAATGTTAATCGCGGCATTGGTCGAGGGACGCGAAGATTTATTACCGCTTGCCTTCGACGACGCAATACATCAGCCGTACAGGAAAAAATTGGTGCCCGGTATGAGCGAAGTTTTCGAGGCGGCTAAAGCGGCGGGAGCATTGGGCGCGGCGATTTCTGGCGCGGGTTCTTGCTTAATCGCGTTCACGACCTTAAAAAGCGGTCTTGAAGATAAAATCGCCTCCTCAATGGTTGAGGAATTTAAAATTCACGGCGTAAACTCAAAAGCTCTGATTCTTGACCTCGACAGGCGCGGCGCACAAGTTTTAAGAAAAATAGTTGGCAACAGTAATCTAAAACATTGACTTTCATAGACAAAGTGAGACAAATAACTATGTTAAAAGCGTACAAAACAGAAATCTTGCCGAATCCAAAACAAGCCCTAAAAATTCGTAAGACGCTGGGTACTTGCCGCTATTTGTACAATTTATATTTGGAGCGGATTCTTCGTTACGGCTTTTACTTTTGACAAATACGTCGTCAAAAAAGAATTGACGTGGATAGATGGTTGCGGCGCAAAGGTGCGTAAGCAAGCATTATGCAATGTCGAGTGGGCTTTCAAAAATTTTATGCAAAGCAAGACGAATTGTCCAAAGTTCAAAAAAAACGTCAGCAGAAAGTTAAAGCCTATTTCCCGAAGAATGCAAAAGGCGATTGGACTATCTGGCGGCACAAATTGCAAGTTCCGACGATTTGCGTAATCAAGTTCAAAGAAAAAGGCTATCTGCCTACAAGTCCGAAGTGGCACAATTTCTTACAAAGCCGGTTGCTACTATGTATCGATGCTCGTCGAATTGCCGGATATTAAAACTAAATATCAACAAGATACCGCGAGTAAAAAAATTAGACAAGAAACTCAGACGCGAGCAGAGGCGTTTGAGTCGAAAATACGATTTCAAAAAGAAAAGAGGTGAAAATTCTGCTACTTATTGTGCAAACATAGAACGACAAGTTGTCAAGATACAAAGGCTTTA
>CAMJKR010000382.1 GCA_946406415.1 uncultured Selenomonadales bacterium
TATCTTTAGCCATAACAAAATCTCCTAATTCTTAGTAAACGAAATAACTGCCCATGAAAACGAGCGTCATAACGCACATAGCCGCGCAGAGCAACATGCTGATAATACTGATAGCATTTTGCGCACGCGGACCTTTGGTAATGCCCCAAGTCATGCAGAAAGTTGTAATGCCGTTGCAGAAGTGGAAAATAGCCGCCCACATGCCCAGAACGTAAAGCACAACGACAACGGGATTTTGGAAGAAGTTCTGCAGAAGTTCAAAAGAAATCGGGGTGCCCGTGACGCCCTTAACGTAGAAACGCAGATAGCCGACGTGCCAAATCAAAAACACTACGAGGAACCAAGCAGTCCAGCGTTGCAGGGCAAAATTTCTGTTGCGAGCGTAGGGGTAATTGCCGGGATTATTTTTTGCTTGCAGAGCAATGTAAATACCATAAATGCCGTGGAACAACAGCGGAATTGCTATACCGCCGATTTCCAATCCCATAAAAATCGGCTTCGGGATAAGCTCCATCATTTCGAGCGCGGTGTTAAGTCCTTGTGGACCGAGTATCGCCGTTGAGTTGGTGAACATATGCTCCAAAAGCACCATGCCCAAAACGACTAAGCCGCACAGCGAATGCAATCGCCGTAAATAAAAAGTTGTATGGAACATTGTGACCTCCTTGTTTTGAAGGGCGCGGGAGGTGTTGCAAAATGCGAGCCTCCCTTTTACCCTAGATTTGATTTATGTCGAAGTGACGATAATCCTTTTGCCCAATCTCGTAGAAGTTGTTGCCTTCGCAGTCGATAACGACAATCGCGGGGAAATCGACGACTTCCAAAGCGGCAACAGCTTCCGGACCGAGTTCGGGATAAGCAAGCACAGTGTAACTTTTAACGGACTTAGCAATTAACGCCGCCGCGCCGCCAACCGCCGCAAAATAAGTTGCGCCGTTTTTCTTCATAGACTCGACAACTTCTTTAGTGCGCGAGCCTTTACCGACCATGCCTTTAATACCTTGATCCAGCATAGTTGGAGTATAGGCGTCCATTCTGCCCGAAGTCGTCGGACCACAAGAACCAATCGGATCGCCGGGTTTAGCGGGCGTAGGTCCCAAATAGTAAACGATTTGATTAGTCCAATCGACGGGCAATTTTTCGCCGCGAGCAAGTGCCTCCGTCATGACTTTATGGGCGGCGTCGCGTGCGCTGATAATCGTGCCGGTAATGAGGACACTGTCGCCCGCTTTGAGTTTACGCGACATCTCCTCAGTGAACGGCGTTGTAATTCTGATACTTTCAGCCATTCTGTTAACCTCTCCTTTGCAAAAAAATTACAGCACTCTGTGAGCGTGGCGCATGGCGTGACAGCAGATAGTTACAGCAACCGGCAAGCCTGCAATGTGCGTTGGTGCCCATTCAATGTTGACGGCAAGCGCGGAAGTTGTGCCACCGAGCTGAGGACCAATACCCGTCGCGTTAATCATGTCGAGGAGTTCCTGCTCAAGTTTCGCGTATTCGGGCATGGGGTTGCGCTCGTCGATTGAGCGTGTCAAAGCCTTTTTGGAAAGGAGCGCGGCTCTGTCCATAGTTCCGCCGATACCGACGCCGACGACCATTGGCGGACAAGGATTCATGCTAGCGTGCAAAATAATTTCCATAACAGCTTTCTTGACGCCGCGAACGCCATCCGCCGGAACGAGCATTTTAATTCCCGATTTGTTTTCGGAGCCGAAGCCCTTAGGCGCAATCGTAATGCTGAGCTTGTCACCAGGAACAATTTTCGTGTAGATAACGCCAGGCGTGTTGTTCTTGGTGTTGACGCGATTGAACAGCGGCTCACTGACGACGGACTTGCGCAGGTAGCCTTCGGTGTAACCTTTAGCAATGCCCGCGTTAACTGCCTCTTCCAAATCGCCGCCGACAATGTGCAAGTCCTGCCCGACTTCAAGGAAAACAATCGTCATGCCCGTATCTTGACAATAGGGACGATCCTCCGCCTTTGCAATTTCGGCGTTCTTAATAATTTGGTCGAGAACAATCTGACCGACGGGCGATTTTTCAGTTTCACGCCCGCGCTTGAGTGCACGATAGACATCGTCCGGCAGATAATACGCCGCCTCCTTGCACATCTCGGCGACGTTCTCGGTAATGAGTTTAACGTCCAACTCTCTCAAAGTAATCCCTCCTGAAATATAATTGCGGTCAAAAAAATTCTTTTGTCACTTGCTTTGCTTATTTGCCGCGCCGAAAAAAAATCCTGCAACTTCTTGATAAATTTTCCTTATGCTTATTTTTTCTTTTATCTGAGTTTACCAACAACCTCTAACATATAAGTCACTAAAAAATAATTTTAATCCGGCTCCAATGACAAATTTACCCCGTGTGATATAATTGCCGAAAAAATTTTAGGAGTGTCTTTTATGAAGAAAAAATTTTTGAGCGGACTGTTAATCGGCGCGTTCGTGTTTGGCGTCGGCGCGGGCAATGTTGATGTTAGCGCGTCTTCGCTCGATAAAGTCAAGGAAACCAAAGAAAAATACGACAAGGCTAAAAATAAATTTAATAAAGCGCAAGATATGTTCGGGAAAAATAAATCAGACGATAAAACGCCGCCCGAACCACCCAAAGACGCTAACAGTAATCCTATGGCTCCGCCCAATGGCGACAACTCTAATCGCCCTGAACCGCCTAA
>CAMJKR010000383.1 GCA_946406415.1 uncultured Selenomonadales bacterium
CAACACGAATACGGCGAGACGACTGCTGAATTCATCTTGAAGCCGAACGACCGCTACATAAAAAAAATCGAGGAATTTTACGCGATTGCCGAGCTGAATTATTTGCCGTGGCGCAGTCTGAACACGCCGTATTTGTTCAAGCTGTTTGATGTTTACGTCGTTTCGATTGCCGAATGGGACGACGAAACCGAAGTTGTGAAGGTCACGACGGATTTTGAGGAGTTCGCCGAAAAAATTTTGTACAAGCCGTTGCCGCTGTGGAACGCCAAGCCCGTCATGATTAAGGGCAACTCTTATCCGCAGCCCGCCGTCGACAGAAAATATTTCGAGCATTATCTTTACGCCAAACAATTTCAAGCCGGGCATGAATATTTGTTGCGGCACGCCGACGCGATAATCCGAAACATTCGGCGACAGGACGGCGATTTGTACATCATATGCGACGCCGATTTGCCGAGCGATTGGCAGTTTTATGAGTTCGCGCCTGCGCCTAATCCCGCCGATTACGAAAATCCGCTGATGACTAATGCGCAGGACGAAACTTTTTCGCGCAACTTGATTGAATATTTCGGGCAACGAATCAAGACGCATACCGAGATTGTCAGATTTTTTAAGTCGTTCAAGGCAAGCGAGCATTTGGAGTTCGTCGACGCCAAAATTGTCGACAAGGTAACGAATCGCGAAACTTATTCGACGGAAGAATTTATCGACTACGAATTTCGCACGGGCGAGCGGACTGCCGCGCTGGAGTTTTCCTTCCGCGCCGCGGACGAAAATTTTTATCTGAATCGCGACGTGATGAGCTTCCTCGTCACGGAGATACAGCACCTCTTCCCCGAATATCTTTGCGTCGGAAAGTTGGTGCGACCGTGAATTGCATTTGGGACATCGTTTTGCAGGCGGCGCAGGATAATTTCGAGTCGGGCAAATTATTTTTCAAGCCCGCCGAAAGTTTCAGCCCGTATTACGAGCAATCGTTCAAGTCGATAAATCAGCGACGCGTCGACAGTGCCGACGTCGAGATAAACCCGTTGGCGAGATTCGCGGCGATTTTTGAATACCTGTTGCACCCCGACGTAATCGATTTGATTTTCGTCGAGCAACGACAGTTCACGGCGTTTTATTTCGATTTAATCACGCACATTTTGGCGGAGGTCGATTTATGCCACGGAATGACGCGGCGAGAATTTTATATCCGGCAAATTCGCCGCGAACTTTTGGACGGCACATTCGGCGACGTTGCACGCGAAGGCGTCGAACAGCTCAAGCGCGACAAACAAATTGCCGTTGCCGACGAACTGTTGCGCGTCATGGAAATCGGCTCAAGCGTCCGAGCCTTTTGCCGCGTCATGAAACAAATTTTCCCCGACTGCATAATCTATCAGGGTCGCGAACATCCGCAACGGCTGTACGTTTACATCGGTCAGCGGCGCGACGAGTCGTCCGAAAAAATTTGGCGCATGATTCGCGAAACGTTCCTTGCCTTCGACAGCGACGTCAGAATTTTTTGGGAACATCATTTCGGAATAATCGACCTCAAAGAGACAATGCACCTCAACGAGATCGCGATTTTTTAGGAGTGGTCACCTTGAACGAGCAAAAATATCCGCAATTCGAGCGGCTGCACATTTTGCGCACCGAAGCCCTTTGCGCCGTCAGAAATTGCGCTTTCGAGACTTTGCCGCTGTATCTGTCGGGCTACGGCGCGGGCATTGTCAGCGGTTGCGACTTTGTGACGACGAAAGATTTAATCACGTTGAACGCGGGCTTAATTCTGCACGACAATTTTTTGTACCGAATCACCGAGTCGATGAGCGTCCGCTACATGCCGACGGAAGAATACATTTTGCTGAAATTGGTCTTCGAGCCGCCGCATAAAACGGAAAATTTCCTGCAACGCGACATCCGAATCGAATTGTCCGCCGATATGAATTTGGCGGCGAACGAAATGGAGCTTTGCCGATTCAAGCTCAAACGCGGCGCGATACTTCGCACGAAGTACACGGACTTTTTCGACAGGGCAACGGAATTCGACACGGTAAACACAATCAACGCGCCATATTCGGCGGCAGGCGGTACCACGTTGTCGCCGAGCATATTACGCGACTTCGCGTCGGAGGCAAAAAATTTTTCGCTTGATGCGGAAGATTTTTCATTCTGCTTAGCCGCGCTGTCGGGAAAAATTTTGAACGCCGAGCAAATTTCGTTCTACGTCGAGCGGCGACTGAAAATCGAACTGCCCGACTGCGACAATCAAACGCTGTACGACAAATTGTGCCTGATTCTTCGCGACATCAAAAACGGCGGTCGACGAGAAATTTTTTCCTCGCGCCGCCGCCGTAAAGAAATCATGGTTGACTAGGAACTTTTTCGAGCAAAATTCCGATTGGTTGCCGCCGCAAAAGACATTCCGCCGCCTCAAGCGACAACAGCCAAATATCGTCCGCCGGCAATTTGCAATGCGCCACGCGTCGCCCGCGAAGTGCCGAATTTTTTACGACAAGCCGAATTGCCTTGCCCTGAAAAATTTTCGAGTCCGTGCCGATTGCGTCGACGCACGGCAGATACGGCAGCCAGTAAAGCGGGCGCGGCGACTCGGCGGGCTTGATTTTTCGGTAAAGTTGCACGCCCTTGTACGCAATCGCCGGTTCCAGCAACTTGAACAGCGACT
>CAMJKR010000384.1 GCA_946406415.1 uncultured Selenomonadales bacterium
CGCGCCGATACTTGCGCCCATGCAAAGCGTCATTTCAATCGTCGACAGCGGCGGCACTGCTCCTAAAGTGTAACAGCCAATGTCGCCAAGCACTGTGCATTTGCGTTTCTTTAACGAGTAAAATAATCCGCGATGCGGACAGCCCGCGCACATGACAGGAGGTCGCGCAGGTATCGCGTCTTCTAACGTGACACCCGCAGAAATTTTCTTGCCAAATTTTTCCGCGATTAAATTCTGGCTGAACTCGTCGATACGCGGCAAAAGTTCCGAACCCTCAACTTTAATTCCCAGCGATTTTACATGCGTCTCAATCACAGCGTCCAGTTCCTCGACGACGACTAATCTTTTAACACGCGCCGCAAAATTTTTTATAAGCTCGACGGGCAACGGATTTATCATGCCAAGTTTTAAAACGCTCGCGCTCTCGCCGAAAACTTCCTTGACGTATTGATAGCAAGTCGACGACGTGATAATTCCAAGTTCGTCAGTAAAAAATTCAACACGATTAATCGGCGTTTTCTCCGCGTAGTCAATCAGCTTGCGCGTCCGTTCTTCTACAATCGGGTGACGACGTTTAGCATTGCCCGGCATCATTACATACTTTGCAATATTTTTCTCGTAAGCTTTGGAAAATTCGACGCGCTCGCCCGTTTCGACGACCGATTGACTGTGCGCAACTCGTGTACACATTTTAATTAAAACCGGCGTATCGAATTCTTCAGAAATTTCGTAGGCAAGTTTTGCAAAGTTCAAAGCCTCAGCGGAATCGCTTGGCTCAAGCATTGGAACTTTGGCGGCTATTGCGTAGTGGCGGCTATCCTGCTCATTTTGCGAAGAATGCATTCCCGCATCGTCAGCCACCACTGCAACTAAGCCCGCGTTGACGCCCGTATAACTCAACGTAAACAACGGGTCAGCTGCGACGTTCAATCCAACGTGTTTTTGTCCGCAGAAAGCGCGACGACCTGCCAGCGACGCTCCAAATGCCGACTCCATTGCAACTTTCTCGTTGGGTGCCCATTCGCAATAAATATCGTCAAATTTGACAGCCTCCTCCGTTATTTCCGTCGAAGGCGTGCCTGGATAGCTTGAAACAAATTTCACGCCCGCCTCCCACAAGCCGCGGGCAAGTGCTTTGTTGCCCAACATTAATTCTTTCATTAAAACATCTCCTTTAAGCAGTTATACGCTACCATTCAATAGAACGCAAAAAAGTTTGCCAACAACATAGTTACGCCGCTAAAAATGCCCGCCAACAATGCAATTAAATTTTTATGACGCATGGGGGGAAAGATTGATAGCGCACCTAAGAACATTAGCGCAATCGGGATAAAATATCGTCCTTGCACGCCACTAATAATTTCCGAGCCAACTGATGACCATATTAAATAATCGAATAGAAAAAATCCCAACATCGACACAGACGCCGCAAAAATTAAAATTCCACGTTCTACGAACTTGAGATTTAATCTGTTAGACAGCGAGAAAAAAATTAAAATCATAGAGTATAGTACATAAAACATGGAAGGCAAAGTTACATTCCATAAAAACCCCCATGTACCAATAAAATTTAACCAATACCATGCGGGTAATTCGACAAATGAATTTATCATTGCCACAAAAAAAGCTAACGGGTGCTCCATGACGAAAATTTTTTGTGCTACTATATTTCTATCCATGTAACCCAAATAATAATTTGTGTAAGGTTTGACATCTGACAGTTCAATCGATAACCACGACCAAGCCGACAGCAAAAATAAATTTAGCAGTAAAATCGCCGCGCCGAGTGCCCAAAAATTTTTGAAACGTTCACGCGGTATCAGAAAATACAACAGCAAAATTGTCCCGTAAACCGACTTTGAACACGCCAGCATTATCGACAGAATTATCAGCCCAAAAATTTCTGCGCGGGAAAATTTTTCCGTCGAATTCCTAAGCGACAACAGCCACGCCGTACCTAAAAAACATACGCCGAAAGTTACTGCATCTGCCGAAGTCGACGCCGCCTCAACGACAAACATCGGCATCATCGCTAACAAAAAAATCAGTTGTTTAGCTTCGGGCAAGAATTTCATTGAGTAAAAGACGCAAACCGCTACGAAAATTAATCCGCTTAAGCCCATGAGATAAAAAATTACTCCCGCGTTCAAATTTAAAACTCGTCCAATAAATGCGGCGATTGCTTGCGGAAAATATGTAAGCGGAGGATAAACGCCCGTGTTCGGAATTTGAATTGGTTCGTGTTTTTCGGGGTTGAGCGGTGTCGACAAAAATTTTTCTATGTACTCAATCGAAAAATCGTGTATGTAATGCCTTTTGTTGGGATTGACAATGAAATCATCTGATAGGAAAGAAACGGGAACCTCTGCAATATAAATTTTGTCGTCCAAAGAGTCGGCGGGTGCTCTGTCCAAACAAAAAATTTTCTTAGCGCGAAAATCCCCGCCATTTTTATAATCGCCAATCGTCATCGTCGGACTTAGAAAAATCCCCTCCGAAATTTGCCAAGCTCGTGGAAAATGATTTATTTCGTCCATGAGCTGATAGGGCGGGCGCATGAACAAAATCATCACGCCGAAGAAGAAAAATATCCTGATGAAAATTTTTTCTGCGCCAAATTTTTCTATTCGCTGTTCAAAGAAATTCATTTTATCGCCTT
>CAMJKR010000385.1 GCA_946406415.1 uncultured Selenomonadales bacterium
CATTCCACAGCCAAACGTAAGAAAATTTCCCGCGATAAACAGGATTGGTCAGCAAAAAATTTTTCATGAGCCGCTCGAATTTTGCGCCTTTATCACGCTCCGGCATTTCTGCGCGGCGATATTTTTCGAGCAACTCATCTACAGTGACCACAGCTGAACATTTCCCTTCCATATAAATTTTTTTTGGAAATTTCTACACAGCCGCGAAATTTCCTTTAAATTTATACAAAGGCTAAGTGCTTCAATTTTTAATGCAAAATTAGTCCGTTTGTCCGTCCCGTCCGTGGAAAAAATGACGTTGTCATAATAAAGATTTTTCGGACGGACAAAATTTGGCAGATGATGAGTCTTGAAAATGCGATGCAAAATACAGGTTGCCAATAAAATTTTTTAGTGGACCCACAAATGGACCCACAAAACGGAAAAAGCCTCGCCGATTGACGAGACTTTGTTGATTTCATATGGCGCGCCCGGCGTGACTCGAACACGCGACCCACGGCTTAGAAGGGCTGCTATATTAATTTTGCATTTTCTGCAACAATTATTTAACTCTTGCCGTTGCTACTTTGGTTTTACTTTTCTTTTGTCTTATTTGTCCTCTAAAACTTTTCTGCTTTAAATTCTTTGCCACACAAGGCTTTTTAGTTGCATACAAATTACATACTCGCCTGCAGGAACTCGTTTTTTCTTGCAGGTGTTCTAAACTTTAAAACAGCTACTGCTTGCTGAAATATTGCGTTGCAGATTTTATTCCTCTTGATCCCAAAATTCTTAGCGCAAGCATTTGTATTAATTGCAATTTTTATTGCTCGCCGATTAAGCAAAAAATTTTTTTATACCGCGTTATATTTTTCGTTCCTCGTCATATTTTTTGTTGAAAAAATAAACCTTAGAGGTGAATTAAAATGAAGAAGATTTTTCTATCTTCCAAGAATAAAACGGATAACAACGGTAAATATTCTGCCATTGTTGATGATGAACTTTATGACGAGCTAAGCAAGTATAATTGGAGTATCTCAAGTAATGGCTATGCACAACGAAGAATAATCAAGCCAGACGGAAGTAAATCAACTATATCTATGCACAGACAAATTATGGAACTCACTTTCGGTGATTCTGATTATGTTGATCACATTAACGGAAATCGACTTGACAACCAAAAATCTAATCTCAGACTTTGCACTCATACTCAAAACGTTCATAATTCAAAACTAAGCAAGCGAAACAAATCACGTGCCAAAGGCGTTTTTCATCAACGTGTCAAGTATGATACTAAAAATGGCGTTGTCTGTAAACATTATTGGCGCGCAAGCATTATGGTTAATAGAAAAAATATTTTTCTCGGAACTTTTCCTTATAATCCAAAGGGTTTTGCACAAGCGAAAACCACTTATAATAACGCTGCAAAAAAATATTATGGACAGTTTGCTTATCTTAATCCTTGATTTTCATAAAAAATATCAAAACTGTAATCAAAATATTTTACTTCTCATTTTAGGGTTGCCAAAATTTTGGTAACCCTAATTTTATCCCAATGCTGACCGTAGCGAATTTGTTATATAAGCTTAAAACTCAATCTTTGAAATTCTGCTTATAAAAAAAGTTGCCGGAATCAAACTTTATCGTTCAATTCCGACCGTGAAAATTTTCATTTCGCCAGATAAATGCGGAGTTTAACCGCCTGTATCAAGATAAAATCAATCAGCTTATCAATATCCTCTTCGCTGACGTCTTCGAGCTTGCCGTCCTTGTCACAGACCGTGAAAACTAAATTTCCGCAAAGGACTTGCTCATCTTCAAGGAACAAAGTCGGCACGGGCTTTTCTTTCAGCAAGAATTCGTCGTCGCAGTAAACGTCGAAAAATTTTCCGCCAACTTCAACCTGCGCAATGTCAATTAAATCGCAACCAATAAGTCTGTACATTTCCTCAAGCGTGTTATCCGAATCAATGAATCGCACGTGTGGAACAATTGCTTTGATTTTTTGGTCAACTTCCAGCGTCAAGACTTTAACTCTCCTCATATCACTGCGTCCTTTTCTCAACGAATACGAGATTGAACTTTGCAAAATCTTTCGGCGGAGTATCCGAGATTGAAAGCAAGTGCCAAGCCCAAATCCCGACGTGTTCAAAGCCAATGTTAAATTCGTGGAAGTCTCCGCCGCCGCGACCGTTTCCGACTGCCGTAAGCAAGGGCAACGGGTGAATCGTCCAGCCGTGTTTGTCAATCGACTTTGACTTGTACTCGTTCAAATCTACGAATTGCTTTGTGTCGTGATTGATGAGAAATTTTCCGTCAAGCGTGAAGTCTGTAGAACTTGAGCTAAGCGTCTTAACATTGTCGCCCCAAACTTCCCTGTAGCAAGGAATATAGCTCGCCGAGCAATTCGGAAAATCGAAGTCATCGGGTTCGTCGGCATAATCTCCGCACCAAATCACGCGACCGAGTTCATTATAAAGCCGCTCCGAAAACGAATTAACGAACGAATTTTCCCACCAACTATGCTCCAAAAGTTTTGCGAAGGTATATTCGTTGTCAATCGAGCGGTTGAAGACTTTGCAGTCCATGCCGAACTCGTTGCCCAAAACTGCCATATAATACTGCCCCATAAACATCAGTTCCTTTCATTTAATTTACGCGCTTATTATGTCGTGTATT
>CAMJKR010000386.1 GCA_946406415.1 uncultured Selenomonadales bacterium
CGGTATCCGCGAATTTGGCGGGATTGTCGCTGGCTCTTGCCTGTTTGCTATCGGGCAACATGATATGCAAAAGCCCACCGACTTTTTTAATCGGGTCGTAAAGAGAAACGCCAATACATGAACCTAAACCATAACTTATGAGAGTAGACGGACTGCGACCGACCTTGTAATCAGCCATGCCGACTTTGATAAGGTCTGCCATAATTATTCAACTCCCACTGCCTTGACAATCGTGCCCAGCGAACCTGGATCGGGAACGAGGAAGAAATGCCCATTAATACTGTCGTCTTCTGCTATGAATTTTGTTTCGATAACCATTGCGCGGTCGCCCATTTGTCCGAGCTGGAGGAGCACGATATTTAAGATTGCCCCTGCCATATCCATTGCCAAAGACGGGATTGACGGCAACATAGCAATATTTGTGAAGTGCGAGAACGCGCCCAGATACGAGCCGGAAAGGATATTGCCGACTTCCTTTATTGCTGAAATGCTCATTTCGTCGAGTTCTTGCGTAGTGCCGTGCGGTCTACCCATTAAATCATCGGCAAGGAAGAAAGCATTTTTTTTAGGCATAAGGAAGAGGATACTGCCGGGGGCTTTGCCGTAAACGCGCAGAAAAACGGCGACAATCAAGGTGTCGGGACCGCCGACAAGTTCGGGAACCTCTTCAATCGGGATAATCGAAACTTTCGGGACGTTCATATCAATTTTTTTGTTGACAATTTGCGAGAGTGCAGTAGCAGAATTGCCCGCGCCGACGTTGCCGATTTCGCGCATGGCGTCGAGCTGATTCGGTGTCAAATCAAATTCATCAGTCATTTAAATCATCTCCACATTAGTATTTATTAATTCAAAGCGACAATTTCTTCCAAGTTAAGCATGGTAACAAGTCGCCCGTCGATATTGCCAATGCCGCTCAAGAATTTTTCCATAGCCCTATCGCTGACGGTTTTTTTCGGGTCAACGAGTTTGGTACGGATTGTTAAAACTTCGGTTACGGCGTCAACCAACATTCCAACTTGCAAATCGCCAACGATAACCGTAACAATTCTAGTCGTTGCAGTGTAAGGAGTTTCCTCAATGCCGAGCCGTTTTTTGAGGTCGATAACGGGCATAACCGAGCCGCGCTGATTAATAACGCCCTTGATAAAACTTGCCGCGAACGGGACGCGCGTTATATCAACCAGATTGTGAATTTCCTGCACGTGGAAGATATTAACGCCATATTCTTCGTCGCGCAATTTGAACGCAACAACCTGCATTGCTTGTACTTGCTCCTCGTCGTCGACAACAGGAGCGTTTTTATTTGCTACGCTGTCTTTAGCCATAAATTTTCACCCCTCTAAAATTTTCAGTTGAGCATGGTTGCCACGTCGAGAATCAAAGCTACGCGACCATCGCCGAGAACTGTTGCGCCTGAGAACATTTTCAAGCCCATAAACAGATTGCCCAACGTCTTTATAACAATTTCCTGCTGTCCGATTAATTTATCAACGACAATTCCCGCTTTGGAGTCGCCCGCGTGCACAACCACCACGAACAGTTCTTTAGTATCTTTGACGTGCGGAACCATTAATGATTCTTCCATGCGGATTATCGGGATAATTTCGCCGCGCAGTACGATAACTTCATTATTCTGAACTGTGCTAATATCGCTAGGCTGAATACTCAATGTGCTGTCGATTGAGGCAAGCGGTATCGCGTACATTTCAGCTTGAACTTGAACGAGCATAGCTTGAATAATCGCCAAAGTCAGCGGCAATTTAATTTTAAAAATGGAGCCTTCGTTAACATGAGTCTCAACGTCGACTTGCCCGCTAAGAGATTCGATTTTAGATTTAACAACGTCCATTCCGACGCCGCGCCCGCTGATGTCGCTGATTTTTTCCGCCGTTGAAAAGCCTGGCAAGAAAACAATTCGGACGGCGTCTGCGTCGTCCATTGCGTCGACTTCCTCTTGAGTGAATAATCCCTTCTCAACGGCTTTGTGGCGGATAATGTCGGCGTCAATGCCCTTGCCGTCGTCAGTTACCATGATAACGACGTTGTTGCCCTCGTGGCGTGCTATAAGTCCGACTTCACCGATACGCGGCTTGCCTTTAGCCTCGCGCTCGTCAGGCATTTCAATTCCGTGATCCAGCGAATTTCTAAGCAAGTGCATAATCGGATCGCCGATTTCGTCGATAACCGTGCGGTCAAGTTCGGTGTCCTCGCCCTCGATTGTCAAGTTAATTTCCTTATTGAGTTCTTTGGTAACGTCGCGAACCATGCGCGGGAAACGGTTAAAGACTTGGCTAACGGGAACCATGCGGACTTTCATAACGATATTTTGGAGGTCGGTCGTCACTCTGTCCATTTGTTCCAAAGTTTCAGTAAGTTCGGAAAGTCTATGCGTCTGCCCGATTTGCTCAAGGCGAACTTTATTAATAACCAGCTCGCCCATTAAGTTCATCAGCGTATCAAGTTTTTCAATGTCGACACGAACGGATTGCCCCGCATGACTTTTCTTTTGAGCCGCCGCATTTGCCGGAGCAGAACCGCCTGCATGAGCCGCAGGTTTATTTGCCGGTGCAGAAGATTTTGGAGCCGCCGCAGGTGCGGGAGCCGTTGCCGTTGCCGTCGACGTCTCCGCAGGCGTCGGAGAAGGTGTATCGCT
>CAMJKR010000387.1 GCA_946406415.1 uncultured Selenomonadales bacterium
CGTTGACGTTGGCTGCGACGCTTTTGCTCACGGGCTGCGGCGGCTCAAGCGGCGGCGACAAACCTGCGGACAAACCTGCCGCAAATGCCGAATCGACGTTGAAAATCGGCGCGACACCCGCTGCCGGTAAAACGACTTTCTGCCGGCAAGAACTGTTCAAGCGCAACTCCAAAACAGCCCTTACAGCCGCCCGGATTTGCCGTGGTGCGTCGTTTGAGGGCTTGCACGAGGTTATCTTCGCCAATTTGGGGCTTAATTTGAGCCTCCCGGAGCTTCAAGACGAATCTGTAGACGACTACATCCAAATCGTTCCGTCCGCACACGAATTGACTAAGCTCGATATTGTCGACACCGTCCGTAAATTAAGGGTTGTCGGTAAATGCAAAGTTAATGTGGCGAAAGTTTATGCTGTTCGTAGCGAGTGGGGATTAAAATTTTTCGCGCCCAAACTTTCCGTCGACCTTGCCGAATATAAAAGCTCATGAAAATTTGTCGTCGTCGCCGAGCATCGCGTTTTCCGGCGCAATGGTCGTTCCTGCAGTTTTGAGCATATCTGAATCGTTGATGCCATCATATTGTTGTGCGGCGGCGACGAAAATTCTTCATTGAAAAAAATGCCGACACATATTAAAATTTCACCGAGATAATTTTTATGCGTATCTTACATATGTTCATTTTTGAAGAGCAATAATGGAGCACAATCATGAAATGTCGTTTTGTATTAAAGTTCGTGTTGATTTTTGTCGCGTGTATGACGTGTTGCCTCGTCGGCGAATGCAGAGAATTTATTTTCGTGGTCAACACAAGTCAATCGATGAACGCGTCCGATCCTTTGCATGTCGTTCAGGACGGCTTGACTTGGAGCATGGAAAATTTTTCCGTCGATGACGAAGTCGCCGTTATCGCCTTCAAGGACGTGCCGCTTGTCGTCCGACCGCTGTCGAAAATTGGCGACGCGCCGATAAACGCGTTCAAGTTCGATTATTCGGGCGAAAGCAACGCGGGCGAAGCTCTCTTGACGGCGATTAATATGTTCAAGCTGGATTACGGCATTGAACGGAACATAATCGTCATATCGAACGGCGAAATTGCGCTGAACGACCCCGCCGCCACGCTCAAATCGTGGGAGGATTTCAACGCGTGTCTTCAACAGGCAAAGTGGCTGGGCATTCCCGTTTACGTCGTCAAGTTGCGTTACTTCGGCGCGCCGCAAAATTATCACTCCTTCGCGCACGACGCAAAAGAAATGCCCGGCGATTATCTGGACTTGATGACGACGCTACGCACGCTGATGTTCGATACCTTCCGCGCGCCGCATATGGAGTTGCCGACGGAAAATGTGACGCGTGGAAAAATTTTCTGCGAGCTCCCGATTTTCCCGACCAAACGTCTGCAGTTTTCGTTGCTGTCGTCAAATCCCGGCAGCGCGGAACTTAAAAGCAGCTCCGACGCCGTCGACGAAGATTTTGTCAAGATTTTCAAGCTCAACGCTCCGTCGGCAAATACGTTCGAGTTCGACGTAAATTATCCGCAGGGCACGGGCTTGACGCTTGACGCCGTCGCCGAAGTCGAAGGCACCTTGCAAACGAATTTGCGGACGTCCGTTATCGCGAAAAACATTTTGGAGATTACGCCCGTTTACGACGACGCGACGCAGGAAATGATTTTTGACGATGATTTTTTCGACGACAAGACGTTGCGCGTGAAGGTCGACGGCAAAATTATCCGCTCCACGATTAGCGACGGCGTGATTCGCGTTGAGCTTGCGAACGTCGGTGACAACGTTTCGCTGGAGAAAATTTTTTTCGAGGACGTCGGGATAATTTTTGTCGGCGAAGACTCCGCGCAAATTGCCGTTCCAACCGGACGCAATTATCTGCCGTGGATTTTGGCAGTCGCGGGCGTGGCGGTGATTTTGACTTTGTCGTATCTGCTCATTCGGAAGCGGACGTTGCGCCAAAAATTCCCCGCCAAAAAAAATATCACGCTGAAACAACTTGTCCCGCCCGCATTGACTGCCGATAAGCCGATTCGCGACAAAAATTTTTTCTACAGAGGCGAGCTGATTGTCAGCGTGATGAAAAATCCGAACAAAGATTACATTGAGCCGCGAACGTTTAATCTGTTCCGCTTGAGTTCCGCCGAGCCGATTGATTTGACTGCCGTCCTGCAAATTTGCGGGATTGACTTCGACGCCAAAGATTTTCAGGGAATAGTTTTCAGTCCGAGTGCGAACGGCGTCTACGTGGAAAATAATTCGGATTGTTCGCTTGTCAACGTGAACAAAAACATTGTCAAGGGCGCGTACACCGAACTTTATCATGAAGATTCAATCGACGCGGCGACGCCCGACCGTTCGGCGGAACTGATTGTGACCTACAGAAATTCCAAACCGACTTGAAAGGAAAATTGCCGTGGCTGACAGAATTTACCTTGACGAAGAAGTTTTGCGAATTCAGAACGAAGTGAGGCGATACCATGAGCAAAGAATACATGACGGCGATGGCGATGATCAAATGCAGCGGCGCGACGGCTCCGGTGCCGGTTCCGATACAATGCGCGGTGAGCCACGGAGTGATTTCCTGCAAGACGCATCTGCCGGTGCTCAACGCCAATGACAATGTTCCGGTCGTGAACATCCCGCCGTT
>CAMJKR010000388.1 GCA_946406415.1 uncultured Selenomonadales bacterium
CGCCAATCTTTTGCACGCGGCAGGCATAAATTATCGTTACGAGGAACCGCTCCATTACAACGGCGGGAAAATTTTGCCGGACTTCACAATTTATCTTTCAAACGGTCGGAAAATTTTTTGGGAACATATCGGCATGCTCGGCGTTGAAGATTATGACAGACGTTGGGCGGAAAAATTGGATGTTTACGAAAAATTTTTCGCGGGACAAATCCGAAAGACTTATGAGAGCGGCACCCTTTCAACCGACGCGCAGAAAATTATTGACGAGCTTAGCCGTATCTAATGAATTGATAAAAATTAAAAATGATAAGGAGCGATTACATGGAACAGATTAATGACTTCAAAAAATTTTCGCAGGTGACGGACGCCCGTTGGTATCCGCGTTATCACCTTGCCGCGCCGTTCGGTTGGTGCAACGACCCTAACGGCATGTGCTACTACAAAGGACAATATCACTTTTTTTATCAACATTATCCCTACGCGCCGCAATGGGGACCGATGCATTGGGGGCACGCCGTCAGCGACGATTTAGCATATTGGAAACATTTGCCGATTGCTTTAAAGCCCGATGCGCCTTATGAAACCGGCGGCGGCTGTTTTTCCGGTTCCGCTATCGAAAAGGACGGCAAACTTTATCTCATGTACACTGGGCACTTAAGCGCGACGCCGGAGGAAGAAGCCGCCATTGGTTACGGGCATATCGAATTTCAATGCCTCGCTTACTCGGAAGACGGCATTCACTTTGAAAAGTCCGCAAAAAATCCGATTATCGAAGATACTGACGTCGAGGACAAAGAAGTTTCTATCCATGACATTCGCGACCCGAAAGTTTGGGAGCACAACGGAAAATATTATGCTGTTCTCGGCTCGCGGACGCCCGATATGGCGCATGGGCAAATTCTTTTGTTCGTATCGAAAGATTTAACCAAAGCTTGGAGATTAAAAGCCATTTCCGCCCGCAGTGAGGGAAATCTCGGAGCAATGTGGGAATGTCCGAACATTGCAGAAATTGACGGGCAAGACGTGTTAGTTTTTTCGCCTATGGACTTGAGAACCGACGACGGAACTTTTTATCACGACAAAGCGGCGGGCGTTCTTATCGGTAAACTCAATTACAAGAGCGGAATTTTTAAGCACGGCGATTTTCAATACCTCGACAAGGGTTTTGACTTCTACGCGCCGCAAATTATGCAAACGCCCGACGGGCGCACGATTATGATTGCCTGGCTTGATATGTGGAATGTTGACATGCACGAGGCAAAAGACGGTTGGGCAGGGCAAATGACTATTCCGCGCGAACTGCACGTTAAAAACGGAAAAATCGTCTCCACGCCCGCTAAAGAACTTGAGAAATTGCGCAAGTGGAAGCCGATAACTTTTGGCAACCTTGTGATTGACGAGGCGACGACTTTTGACGGTGTTTCAGGCGAGGCTTACGAACTTGTGCTGAATATCGACGCCGCGAAGTCAAAGAAATTTTCAATCGCCTTGCGTGCTTCCGACATTGAGCAGACCGTTTTAACTTACAATGCAAACGGCATGTTTAAACTTGACCGCACTCAATCCGGCGAAGTAATCAACGGCATTGCCTCTGTCCGCGAAATTCAAATTGAACCCCAAGATAAACTCAAGCTCCATATTTTTATCGACCGCTCCAGTTTGGAAGTTTTCATCAATGACGGCGCGGAAGTTCTTTCAGCGAGAATTTATCCCAAACGCACTTCGCAAAAAATTATTTTCACGCCCGAAAATGAAACGCTCATAATTGATTCGCTGGAGTATTACAAGCTTGACTTCGGACTGCCGCACCCGCACATTAAAGACGACCCAGAAGATTTGACTACAAAATTTCCATTCCTTAAAGCTTAAAAAAAATATCTGCGTGTCAACTTTTAATCCCGTCGAAAGGCGGGAAATTTTTTTTGTAAAAAGCTTGACAAAGTGACGTTGAGGGGGGGGATAATAGGCGGGAAAGTATCGTGTCATTTGGTCTTTAGTAAAAAAGGAGGTATGCCTGGCAAAAATTTCTGTCGATGTCGGTTTGTTTTTAATTAGGAGGCGGTTTTATGGCTAATTTTGATAATAGCAAGTCCAATACTATAATTTCAGGCACGAGTAGCAACGATTATATTAAAAATACAGGCTCGAAGGTCACAATTAGTTCCGGAAATGGTGATGATACCGTTTTTAGTGAGGGCGGTTATTATTCAAATGGGGCTGCTAATTCAGTACAAATCTACACTGGCGACGGCAATGATTCCGTTTATAATAAAGTATGGAATGATGATAGTGGCAAGTCAGTCACAATAGACACCGGCGCGGGTAATGATACTGTTCGTAATGAGGGAAATTCAGCTTCAATAAACACAGGCACAGGCAATGATTCAGTTTATAACAGTATTAGATCAAACGTCACAATAATTACCGGCGAGGGCAATGATACAATCGAAAATACTAGATCAAACGTCACAATAAATGGCGGCACGGGTAATGATTCAATCCGTTTGGGAATAAATGCCGATAAAAACGTTATTATTTACAATGAAGGCGACGGCAACGACACTATCTACAATTTTAACGATAATGATACGCTATCAATCGCAAGCGGCACATATTCAACCAAGAAAAGCGGCGATAATGTCGTT
>CAMJKR010000389.1 GCA_946406415.1 uncultured Selenomonadales bacterium
TTTCCATAATGTCTTCGGGCGTGTTAGCTTCGTTGTCCGAAGTTTTATCGGACGTTGCATTTTCGCCCGCCGCTTGAATCGATTGATTGACTTCGGATAACGTTTGATTCTCTGTGCCGGAAATGTTCGTGTTGGCTTCCGCTGAAACTTCGCCGCCAACAGAAATATTGCCCGCGTCGCCTGTCGACATAATCTCTCCGCCCGCTTGCACAGCAGAGCCGCCGCCCGCTGAAACATTTCCGCCGCCTTGACCGAGTGCAGAAAGTTCAGCCATTGCCGCCGACGAGGCTTTAATCATTGCCCGCGTCATTGCCTCACGAGCCTCGCCTTTGGACTTAGCTTTTTTGAGTTCCTCTTTAAGTTCCTCGCGGGCGTCGTCGGCTGCCTTAGCTTTCTTGTAAGTCTTCGTGTCGTTGACGCGCAAAAATCCGAGTTCCTCATCAGTGAGCTTTTGACCGGCTTTAAGCTTCTGTTTGATTCGCGCAAGCTTTTGTTGCTTAATCTGGTCGGTCGAGGCTTTAGCCGCCTCGCGGAGTTTATCGAACGTCGAAGTTGTCATCGAGATAAAATTGCCGTTCGAGTTCGTGAGAGTTTGCCCCGTTCGTATCTTGTGTTTCGCGGCGAAGGTTAAATTCTTCTGCTTGACATACGAACTGAGCGTGCCGATAACCGCAAAATCCATTTTAATCGCCTCCTTGGCAAATCCAAAAAGTAAATCCTTGTACTGCAATCACATTTTACAAGACGGCGCACAAATTAGCAACTAAATTTATTTAAGTCTTGCAAAATTGTTTAACGTGAAATAAAATTCAAGCCGTTTGAAAAGACTATAAGGAGTGTTTAACTTGATACTTGAGCGGCTTGAAAAGTTGCCGGTCGGCTCGTTCCACTATAAACTTTTAATCGTGACTGGGCTGGGCTGGCTGTTCGATTCAATGGACACTGGGCTAATCTCGTTCGTGTTGCCGGTTTTAGCTAAGGAGTGGAGGTTGACGCCTGAGCAAGTCGGTTGGATTGGCTCTATCGGCTTAATCGGCATGGCATTGGGCGCGGTGTTAGCGGGCACGATTGCAGACAAATTCGGGCGCAAAAACGTTTTCGCGGCGACAGTTATTTTATACAGCGTGTCAACGGGCTTGTGCGCAGTGGCGTGGAGTTATGAAAGTCTGCTATTCTTCCGATTTTTAGTCGGCTTCGGCTTAGGCGGCGAATTACCCGTTGCGGCAACGCTAATGAGCGAATACGCACCAAGCCGCCTGCGCGGGCGATTTATCGTTTTGCTAGAAAGTTTTTGGGGCGTCGGATGGCTCGTGGCGGCGTTAATATCGTATTTATTGATTCCGGAATTCGGCTGGCAAGTCGCGTTTATAATCGGAGCATTGCCCGCGCTTTACGTCTTTTTAATCCGCTTACACATGCCCGAATCAATTCGCTATTTAATTTCCAAAGGCAAAGTTGACGAGGCGCGAGAAATAATTTTATCGCTGGAGAAAAAATTAGGCGTGCCGAGTAAATCGTTTGATAATGAATTCGTGGACGAGGCGACGCCGATTTTCAAACTCAATGTATTTACGCTGTGGACGAAAATTTTTAGAATCCGGACGTTGATGTTGTGGATTGCGTGGTTCGGAATTGTCTTCAGCTACTACGGAATATTTATGTGGTTGCCGTCGATAGTCTTTTCGCAGGGCTTCGAGGTCGTGAAAACTTTCGAGTACGTTTTGATAATGACGTTGGCGCAGTTGCCTGGCTACTTTACGGCGGCGATTTTAGTCGACATAATCGGGCGACGCTACACGCTGTCATTGTTCCTGATGATGTCGGGCGTATGTGCTTATCTTTTTGGAAATTCGACAACTAGCTACGAACTTTTGGGCTGGGGCGCGGCAATGAGTTTCTTTAATTTGGGCGCGTGGGGCGTCATTTACACTTACACACCGGAACTTTATCCGACGGCTATTCGCGCTTTAGGTTCGGGCTGGGCGGCTGGTTTCGGGCGTATTGGCGGTATGTTGGCTCCAATGCTCGTCGGTGTCCTGTTAGTTCACGGGGCGCACATAAATTCAATCTTTATAATGTTCGCGTCGGTTTTCGTTATCGTATCGATTATCGTTTTGAGCTTGGGTATTGAGAGTAAGAAAAAATCGCTTGAAGAGATTGACGCCTCGTTCAAAGTTAAGACGACTTGAAAGAATCCCGCCGAGCTCTTCGACGGGATTTTTTACTTTTATTTTCGAGGAGGACAAAAAATTTGCGTGATTTAACAATATACAGATTGGAGAGGGCGCAAGAATATTTGACGGCGGCAAAGTGTACGCTAAATCGTGAACACTGTAAATTCGTTGTTGTAGCTGCGTTTTTTGCGATTTTCAACGCAGTACGAGCTTTATTGGCAGAAGAGCAATACGAACCTAAAACTTTTTTGGCTATTATTCGTCATTTTCGCTACGAATATATCAAGACTGGTGTTTTCGAGGATAAATATTTTAATTATATCGGCGAGGCTTTCAGAGCGAGGCAATACAGCGATTACGGCGATTTTGTTGTAGTGTCGCGTGAACAAGCGGAAACTCAATATCAATACGCGGCTGAATTCTGCGCGGCAATCAAAAAATATTTGGAGGAAATAAATGACAATAGCTG
>CAMJKR010000390.1 GCA_946406415.1 uncultured Selenomonadales bacterium
CACGAAATAGAAGAGCTTAAGCAAAATAAAATTCGTGCGATTGCGCTCGGCGTATGTTTTATCGTCCTGTTAATTTTTTGGCTGACTGACGACAGCTCCGGCGGCGAGGAAATTAATTTAAACGAACCAACAATCGCCGAAAAACCTCCTGCAACAAAAGATTTACCCGTTGTGAGCTTGCCTGTAGAAAAATCTGCTGACGGCGTGACGCTTGTAATGGGAGCAAATGCCGACCCGCTTTTAATTGGCGACCCGTTTGCAGGGAAGGAAAAACCAAAGCCGCCGCCCAAAGTTGTAACACCGCCCGTTCCGCCGATTATAATTCAACCGCCGCAAATACCCGAACAACTTAAGCCGCAAGAAGAAATTATTTTGACGGGCACGGCGATTAGCGGCTCGAATAAAATTGCAATGTTCCTGCGCGACAAGAAAACAATTTTCCTGACAATCGGCGAGGAAATCGGCGGGAAAAAAATTTCAGACATAACGCCCGACTTCGTGACATTCGAGGACGGCGAGCGCGTTTTTATCCAGAGGGGAATGAGATGATTGAACTTGAGAAAATTTTTGCCGCTCCTTGCTACGGCGATTTTTTTTATGCCCGCGCAGATTCAAGCCGCGCCAATGACTTTAAGCGTGCATGAAGCCGACTTGCGCTCAACGATAATGCTTGTGGCGAAAACCGGCGGGCTTAACGTTTCAGTCGATGATTCGGTTAAGGGAACAATTTCAATTTCCGTCGATAACGTTGAGCCTGCTCATCTTTTAGAAGTCATTGCCAAAACGAGAAATCTGCAAATAATCAAAGAATCGGGCGTTTTTGTTGTGACAGCAGATTTAAAATCTATTGTGCTTATGCAAAGTTATGTTTTTCCAATTAGATTTGGTGATGCAGAGATTTTACGCAAAGCAGTTTACAAGTCGCTGGACTTTAACGTCGAGGAACCTAAAATTGAAAGGACAAGAGACACAGAAAGAGAAACGCCTGAGGGCGTTATGTTTATTCATAGTGAAACAAGAACGAGAGAAAATTCTTCATTTAAAGACGAAGAAGAAAAAGACCCGCGAGCTAAGAGAGTTTTTATTAATTCTGAAGTCAACGCGCTTGTCCTCTACGGGACGCCCGCCGAATATGAGCGCGTTAAAAATCTTTTGGCTACTCTCGACGTAGAACTTAAACAAGTTTCGGTTGAAGCTAAATTTTTGATTATCAATAAGGAAGAAAGTAAAAATCTAGGCGTGGAATGGATATGGTCAACTGCTCCACAATTTCCCGAACGTGATATTGAAATCAATGAAACTTCGTCTGGAAGAGTTATTATAACTGAAGAATACACACGAAAAGCAAACGATTCGACGGGCTACGGAATTATTCAATTTGGACGCGGACCTACGGGAATTCCATTTGAGTGGTATTACGGCGCGAAAATTAATGCGCTTGTCACCGACGGCAAGGCAAAAATTTTATCTCGTCCAAATGTCACGACGATTCAAGGGCGCGAGGCTGTTATTTACGTTGGTAATACCGTACCTGTCGAAAAATCACAAACAGCAGATTCGATAACAACTTCTTCTTACGAATATCGCGACGCGGGAATAAAATTAAAATATACCCCACGAATCAACGTTGACGGCACGATAAGTGCGAAACTTTACACTGAGGTAAGCACACCGCAATACGACCAAAATACAGGAGCGTATAGATTTAACGTGCGTTCGGCGGAAACGACTGTAACTGTGCACGACGGCGAGCCAATGATTATCGGCGGGCTGATTGGCGCGGAAGAGGAAAAATCCGTTAGCAAAATTCCGTTCTTAGGCGACTTGCCGATTTTGGGCGCGTTGTTCAGAAATCATCGCAAAAGTAAATCCGAATCCGAACTTATAATTTTTTTGACGGCGCACGTTTTAGGCGGTAATTCAAGTAAACAACCCCACATAGGGGCTTTCGACAATTAAAAGATTCTAATTCGTCGGGGCTGGCTTACACAACCTCTATCCTGTAAAGCCGCTAAGCTTATCAGGCTACATTTTCGCAAAATATTCAGTGCTCCGTTCACATCAGCGTTCAAAACAATTCCTGTCGCCGATTTATATTGTCCGCGAGTAATCCTTCTGCCGCTGAATTTGTACGGTTGCGAATTATTTGCGTCGTAGGTCGGCAAAAAGTCATTATCAAAAAAAACTTGCCTTGCTCGTGTAACTTTCTTCTTGCTCGGCATATCGAATTCCGTAGAGTTCACACAGATAATTGAGTTTTTCACGGAGCTTGCCGTGCGGAATTTGAACGAAATTCTGATTGTTCTGCTTGCCGATGTTAATTTCTCGTTTCCAGTCAGAATTATAGCCGACAACAATATTTCCGATTCGATTTTCTACGCAATAGTTGACAATTCGTCTTGCTGCAACGCTAAGGGCGTGATTCACTCGCAGATTGCGCTTTCTCAGGTTCAAATACTGTCGCCGAGTTATACCTCTGATACATTGCTTGTCCTTCGGTGCTTGCAACCTCGCGTTTTCTTTGTTGTACAAGCGGTTATAACTTTTTAGCTTTTTCCCGTCGACGATGAATGCCGACCCGTCGCTTGTCACACACGTTGCGAGGTTATTCAGTCCAAAGT
>CAMJKR010000391.1 GCA_946406415.1 uncultured Selenomonadales bacterium
AAATCGGACGTTCAAGTTGACAGAGATTATTTGCCCCGTGAAGCGTTTGCCTTTTGAAACGGCAAAAAGAGACGCGCAAACGCTCCTCGCCGATGAAACTTTTAAAGAGGAATTCGCGAGGATTTACGCCAAAGAAAATGCTCATCACTTTTACGGTCAACCTGTCCACTACAAAATTTTGGCGGGCAATACCAGTGCTGCGCTTTCCTTGTCTAATCTGCTTGTCGCCGCGCTTTACACCAATAAACGCCTCGTCAGCCGCCGAATTAATATCATCACGAACGTAACGGATAATTGTTATGACGAGGTTGATTTTGATAAAATTCTTGAGAATGCGTCGGGCGGCACGGTTGTAATCGAATTGAGCGGCGAGCGCGTCAACACCGGACAATTTGCCCACGCTTATGAACAGGTCGTCGAATTCATTTCCGAGAGCGTCAAACGCTTTCAACGCAATACACTGTTTATCTTTATCGAATTGGTTAACAAGCCCGGATTCGCGCCGCAACTTATTTCCCGACTTCAAGACGACTTGCACATAATCGAATTGCACGAGGGCGCAGGCAATCGCGACACGGCGTTGAGCTACTTAAAAGATTTAGTCATAAATTCGGATTCGGCAATGAATTTTTATACTGAGGCGGAACTTCTGGAGGCAATGGGCGATAAGCTTACCTTCAGCGCGTCCGACATTTACAATATCCGCGAAAAACTTTTTAACAGCTCCTTGAAAAATAAAACTTATCCGGCGTATCGCGAAATTGACCGCTTGAAAGTCGAAAGCGAGGAAAAAAGCAACGACGCTTATGCCGACTTCCAAGAGATGATTGGCTTGACGGAGCAAAAAGCCCTTATCGAACAGATTATCGCGGCGCATCGCGTGCAGAAAATGCGTCTGGATATGAACCTCGACAAGCAGAAGGCGGCGTTGCATATGATTTTCACGGGAACGCCTGGCACTGCTAAAACGACGGTTGCGCGGCTTATCTCGCAAATTTTGGCTCGCGACGGCGTTTTAAAGACGGGACGTTTCGTTGAGTGCGGACGCGCCGATTTAGTTGCAAAATACGTTGGCTGGACGGCTAAAGCTGTTCGCGCCAAATTCCGTGAAGCTCGCGGCGGCGTGTTGTTTATCGACGAGGCTTACAGTTTATCTGACGGCGAACACGCGACTTTTGGCGACGAGGCGATTAATACAATCGTGCAGGAAATGGAGAATAATCGCGACGAAGTGATTGTAATTTTCGCGGGCTATCCCGACAAGATGAAAGATTTTCTTGACCGCAACGAGGGCTTGCGCAGTCGAATTGCCTTCCACATTAACTTTCCTGATTATACGGCTGACGAACTCACTGATATTTTTAAGCTTATGGCTAAGCGGCGCGGCTACGAAATTTCCGCCGAAGTTGCCGAGCATTGCAAGAAAATCTTTAAGCGCGTCGCTAAGAAGAAAAATTTCGGCAACGGTCGCTTTGTCCGCAATCTTTTGGAGCAAGCCTGGCTCAAGCAAGCTCAACGCATTATCAAGGAAAACGAGGACGGCGAAGTTACTAAAGAAGATTTAATGCGTTTCAAAGTTGAGGACTTCGACGTTAACGTAGATAAAAAATATCGCGACGAACGCAAATTGGGCTTTGTAAGATAAATTTTTCTGGCAGTCTCAAAAAATCTTGAGGCTGTCTTTTTTTGTGCTAAAATGTTCGGCGGAGGTGATTGACGTGTTGAAAAAATTTTTTGCGGCGATGATTTGTCTGCTGATAATGTCCGCTCAGGCGTCGGCAATGAACTTGACGCTTTATGAATCTGTTGGCTCAATTAGTTTGGGTTCAAGGCAACCTGAACTTAAAATCGAAGGTTACACGCAACTTGACGGCGACTTTTCAAAGGGCGTGGCGATTTTCGACGATGATTTATATTTCCACTTCGATTGCTCTGCGGTTATGGAAAATCCCGACGCGGCGAGCCGATTTGGCGGAGAAAATTTTTCAAATACCGTGCCTGTTTACGTGTTCGAGGGTAGGACGCAAATTTATCCGATAAGCGAAGTTGACAACAAATTTTATCTGTTGGCAACGGAAACGGGCGGCGGCAGTTCATTTAAAGTTATCGGCAAATATAACGGCACTTGGGTTCAATACTTCGATACTTTGGACATGCGCAAGCAAATTCCGCAAGAATTTTACATAGATGATTTTTACGCGGAGGGCGACAAGATAATTTTTGTCTACAAGCAGTGGCAACAGGAAAATTATTGCAAGCTGTGCTACACATGGAACGCGGCGAATCAATGGTTCGGTGTGGAACTCCAGCGATAAAGTTTTTGTTGACAGAATTAAAAGTGTGTGATATCATGCGCCCTGTTATGGATAAAACATAACAAGAGCCGCGGGGTGGAGCAGTCGGTAGCTCGTCGGGCTCATAACCCGAAGGTCGAAGGTTCAAGTCCTTCCCCCGCAACCAACGCTGATGTAGCTCAGTCGGCAGAGCGTATCCTTGGTAAGGATAAGGTCACCAGTTCAATCCTGGTCATCAGCTCCATTGGCGGCGTAGCTCAGTTGGCTAGAGCATTCGGTTCATACCCGGAGTGTCACTGGTTCAAATCCAGTCGCCGCTACCA
>CAMJKR010000392.1 GCA_946406415.1 uncultured Selenomonadales bacterium
TCCGTTAATTGACGGGGCTTTTTTGTTTGCTTAGACGTGTTATAATCAAAAAAATTTTTGGAGGTGGTGCTAATGACGATTGAGGAATTACTTGCAAATTATCAGCGGCTTGACGTTTACGAGCGCGGGAAAAAATTTGAACGGCTTATGAAAAATTTTTTGCTAACTTATCCCGTCTATCTGGGAAAAATTTCTAAAGTTTATCTGTGGAACGAATTCAGCAACGAACCCGACTTGGGGATTGATTTGGTTGCTGAAACCGTCGACGGAAAATTTTGGGCGGTGCAATGCAAATTTTATTCCGAATCAACGCCGATTAATAAAGCTGTCGTCGATTCTTTTATTTCAAACAGCTCGCGGACTTTCGACGGGAAAAATTTTTCAGCGCGGCTTTGGATCTCAACTTCCGATAATTTAACCGACAACGCCGAAAAATCTTTGCAGAATCAATCGCCCGAAGTTTTAAGAATCGGCATGGAAGAATTGCGCAATGCTGAAGTTGACTGGGAAAAATTAGACGCGGGCATTTTCGGCAAGCAAGCTGTCAATTATTTCCGAGAACCTAGAGAACATCAGCTCAACGCTATCAACGCCGCGCAAATCTATTTCAAAAATCACGAACGCGGCAAATTAATTATGGCGTGCGGTACCGGCAAAACTTACACTTCGCTAAAAATCGCCGAAAAACTTTATCCCAACGGCAAAATTTTATTTTTAGTGCCGTCAATCTCTCTGCTCGGTCAAATTCTCTACGAATGGGCAACCTACGCCGAAAAGCCTTTCAATTACATTTGCGTCTGCTCCGATAATACCGTTTCTAAAAAAACCGAAGACGAAATTTTAAGCGTCAACTTGCCATTTCCACCCACGACTGACCCCGAAAAGATTAATCGTCAGCTGTCGGCTTTTGGCGGCGAAAATATGACGGTTGTTTTCTCGACGTATCAATCACTCGATAAAGTTGCCGCCGCGCAAATTGAATTCGACTTGATAATTTGCGACGAGGCGCACCGTACAACCGGCTCCTCTAAGGATTTGGCGACGCAATTTACTTTTGTACACGACGATAAAAATATTCGCGGCAAAAAACGTTTGTACATGACTGCGACGCCCCGCCTCTACACCTCCGACGCCAAAACTAAAGCCGCCGTCAACGACATTACCGTTTGGAGCATGGACGACGAAAATATTTATGGCAAAGAATTCTACCGGATAAATTTCGGCGACGCCGTTGATAAAAATTTGTTGTCCGATTACAAAGTTATTGTGCTGACTTTGAACGAAAAATTTTCCGCCGATAAAAAATCCGACGACGATAAAATTAAAATCGACGGTTGTATTAACGCGCTGTCCAAAAAAATGATTACAATTTCTGAAGAACTCGCCGAAGTCGACCCCGCGCCTATGCATACCGCCGTTGCCTTTTGCCCCAAAATTTCCGACTCCAAAATTATTTCTAAAGTATTTAACACGCTCGCCGAAAATAAAAAAGATTTACTCGAAGTTGAAGCTAGACACGTTGACGGCACGCAAAAAAGTTCCGAACGCGATAACAATCTGCGTTGGCTTAAAGACACTCCAAAGGACGGAATCGCTTGCAACATTTTAACTAACGTGCGCTGTTTATCTGAAGGTGTCGACGTTCCGAGCCTCGACGCCGTGATTTTTATGTCGTCTAAAAAATCTAAGGTCGAAATTGTGCAAGCCGTCGGGCGCGTCATGCGCAAAGCCTCCGGCAAAAAATATGGCTACATTATTATCCCCGTTATAGTGCCGCTTGAAAAAAATCCCGAAGACGTCCTCGACGCAAGCTCTTACAAGCCAATTTGGGATATTCTTAACGCCCTGCGCGCTCACGACCGCCGCGTTGATATTTTTATCGAGGAAATTAAACTCAATAAGGCGAGCAAAAATATTTCTATCACGCGGATTATCGGCGACAATGATTCTGTTCAAATCGCGCTGAATTTTGGCGAGTGGCAGGATTTTCTTTACGCCCGCATGGTTGAGCACGTCGGCAATCGCAAATATTGGGAGCAATGGGCTAAGGACATCGCGCAAATCGCCGAACGCCACATCGAACACATTAGAAATTTAATTTCAGTTCCAGGCATTCATCAGCGCGAATTCGGAAATTTTGTTTTCGACTTGCAAAAAAATCTTAATCCGTCAATCACGCCCGCCCAAGCCGTCGAAATGTTAGCGCACCATTTAATTTCCCGACCCGTTTTCGACGCCATATTTGAAAATTATTCATTCGTCAAAAATAATCCCGTCTCGCAATCGCTGGAAAAAATTTTAGCCGTCCTCGATACGCAAGATACTGACGACGACTCCGCGCAACTCGAAAAATTTTATCAATCCGTCCGTGAACGCTGCAAAATCGCCACCACCGCCGAACAAAAACAACAAATTATCATAGAACTTTACGACAAATTTTTTAAAATGGCGGTGCCTAAAACCGTTGAGCGGCTCGGCATTGTCTACACGCCCGTTGAAGTTGTCGATTTTATTCTGCGTTCCGTCGACGCCGTGTTGAGGAAAAATTTTAACCGCACGCTCTCTGATAAAAATGTTCACGTGCTCGACCCGTTCAC
>CAMJKR010000393.1 GCA_946406415.1 uncultured Selenomonadales bacterium
ATAACAATTACTGTACTTATAGTAATTCCAACAATTTTTTTCTTGAAAAATTTCGTCGCGTAAATCATAATGGCGGCGAGGAGGTGAGCAGATGGTTCAAAAAATTTTTAATGCGCTGATGTTCGACACACGCGGCATCCAACGTTACATTTATTCGGGCAACAAGCTCCGCACGAATATCGGCGCGTCGTACATAGTCGACAAAGTTTTTTTCGACGTGCTGATTAACGGCGTGTTGAAAGACATGTTCCCCGCCGAAAAATTTCCGTCGGACAATGACGCGTGGACGCCCGCCAACGACGAGTTGACGCCGTGGGAAGATATGACTTCTTGTTGCGTGGCGTATATCGGCGGCGGCAATGCGCTGTTGCTGTTCGATTCGGACGGTGAGGATCGGCGCGTTGAGGTCGTCGAAAAATTCACGCGCAAACTTTTGGTCGAACGTCCCGGCTTGAAGGTCGGCGCGGCACTCGATGAAGTTGAACTCGTCGACGGCAAAATCGATCAAGATGAGTTGTATCGCAAGCTGAAGGAAAATCAGAGTAATATTTTTCCCGCAGTGAATGTGCCGTACAGCGGCTTGACGCTAAGTTGCGAGGTCAACGGCGAGGCGGCGAATTTTTACGGCAGTATCGGAGCGGGCGACGCAAAATTTTATTCGCAGGAAGTCGCCGTCAAGTCCGTTGCTGCCGACAATGCCAACGACGATTTGCGGACGCGCTTCGATGAAATTTTCGCGCTGAAAAATTTTCCCGAACGCATGAAAGATTATCGCTTCCCATTCGAGGTCGAAAAGCTCGGTCAGAAGGACGGCGAAAATTATTTTGCGATTGTCCACGTCGACGGCAACAACATGGGCGTAAAATTTCGCACGTGCAAAAATCTGGTCGAACGGCGCAGATTGTCCCGCGAAATTCGCCGCAAGACCGAAGGCGCGTTTGCCGACCTGCTTGCCAAAATTATCCGCATGAAAAATTCGGGCGGCTTCGACGACGCGCTCAAGCTCGACAAAAATTTTTTGCCGATACGCCCGTTGATTATCGGCGGCGACGATGTGACGTTCCTTTGCCCCGCGAATATGGCGATTCTGTTCACGAAGACGCTGATGGAAAATTTGTTCGCCGACACGCCCGCCGACGCTCCCGAACACTTGACGCAGGAAATTTCTCGGCACATGGACTCGTGCGCGGGCATTGCGATTTTGCCGACAAAGTATCCGTTCTTTCGCGGCTACAAGCTCGCCGAACAACTTTGCGACTCGGCAAAGGCGGAAATGCGCAAGCTTGCCAATGACGATTTGCGCGGCTCAAGTTGGCTGGACTTCGCGATTCTTCACGGCGAACAGGCTCCGACACTTAAACAGATTCGCGCGAAGGAATATCGCGGCGCACTCGGCGATTTGCATTTCGGACCGTATCGGCTGTGCAACGACAACGCCGCTTACAAGCGCGACCGTCAACATAATCTGGAAAATTTACTTTCGTGCACGACGCAATTTCCGCACATGATGGCGAATAACAAAATCAAGGAGTTGCGCGGAGTTTTGCAGCGCGGCGAAGACGACGCACGGAAATTTTTGCGGCAACTGCATTATCAGAAACAAGCTTTGCCGACGGTGCCCGATTGGGACAATTTCACGGAAACATTATGGCACGGCGGAGCGACGCCCTACGTCGACGCGATTGAGCTGACGGATTTTTACGTTGAGGAGGTGGCGCGGCAATGGCAAACGTTGATGTGACGATAAAAATTTTGTCGCCGATACATTTGGGTTCCGGTCAAGCTGACGTGAATGTCGACGCGGAAATTGTTCACGACGCGTTCGGACTGCCGTACTTCCCCGCCAAAAGATTCAAAGGTATGCTTTACGAGAGCGCGCTCGAAGTTTGGGAGATGTTTGAATTGAGCGGACTCGACACGCAAAATTTGTCGCCGCACGAAAAAATTTTCCATCGGCAATCGGTCTCTGAAGTTCAGCTGATCGTGCCGAATTTTTTTATTGCGCCGCTTGCCGAATACAAACAACTTTGCGCGGAGTGGAAATTTCTGCAGACGACGTTCCCAAAAATTTTCACGGCAAAAGATGTGCTCGATTCGTTCACGTCGCTACGCTACCAGACGCGGCTTGAAAACGGCGTGGCGGCTGACACCTCATTGCACAATTTGCGGGTGCTCGACGCGGGCACGGAATTTTTCGGGACAATCACACTGCTCAACGCCAACGAAAAAATTTTGAATTTGCTGGCGTTGGCGATAAAAAATTTGTCGGCGGCGGGCACCAAACGTAATCGCGGCTTCGGGCGAATCAAATGCACGGCGACTTTCGACGACGGCGAGACTTCCGACTCGTTGACCGAAAAATTTTTCGCGAAGGAGGCTTGACGATGCACCGATTGAAATTTTCATTGGAAACGCTGTCGCCGGTGGTGCTGTCTTCGGCGAGCAACTCAACCGTAATGACGGAAACGCATTCGGCATTCGGCGGGTCGATAATTCGCGGAGTATTGGCGTCGCGCTTCGTGGAGGTGCAAAAGCTCACGGACGAGGCTCACGACAAAACCTTCCGCGAAATTTTTTTTGGCGGCGTGAAATTTTTG
>CAMJKR010000394.1 GCA_946406415.1 uncultured Selenomonadales bacterium
GTCAAGAACTGTGTCGCCAGCGGAGGTGTATTGGATAACAACGTCGCCGGTTGCGTTCTTGATGTTGACGGTGTTTGAAGTGCCATTGGGATCGATGAAGTCAAACTTGTAGTCGCCGTTGACGGTAACTTTGCCTGCCTCGTTCAAAATGATGCTCTCAAGATCCGTAGCATCGTCATTAGTGGTAAAGGAACCAGAGCTGGTCGGCTCGATTTCTATGCCGTCTTCAATGTAGTAAAGAACATCGCTGACCGAACGACGACCAAAGCTGAATCTGCCGCCACGAGCGAACGAACCGCCCGTGAAAAGACCGCCATTCAAGTTGAAGTTAACTGTTGCGCCGCTTTCACTCTGGAAAGCAAGACCGTTGCTGAGGGTAATATCACTTGAACCTCTGAATTCAAGAGCGGTAATACCTTTCAACACAACTTGGAAATAAGTTACGCCAAGCGAGTTTTTCCTTACTACCAAGCCCTGAATCGTAACGTTACCGGCATCTGAACCTTCAACGATAGGTGTGTTGCCGTTTTCGTCCGTCGTATTGTAAACTTCGCCCTCTACAGCGGCGTCTTCATCATAGAGCGGATCATTAACTTCATAAGCCGAAACGGTCTTATTCGGAACCTCCGTGTTGTCTTCAGCATTTTCGTCGCTGGGATTGACTTCGATGTTCAGATTGAACGCCGCCTCGCCGCCACCGACGAATTCATTGTCAAATCTTTGCAGGTCGAAAATAAATTTGTTTCTAAACACGAAATTTCTCTCTTTTCTTTGTCGTCCACTTATATTATCGTCGATTAAAGTTTCAGGTTAAAGAAATAATAATCGAAAAATTTTAGACTGTCCAGGCTTTTTGGCGCATTTTAAAATTTTTAATCGAATTTTAACATTAAAGCGAACTTCGAGTTTTAAACCTTTTTTAGCACTTAATACCGGAATTGGAGCGTGCGTAGAAAAACCACGTGATGCCAATCGTTATAATCGTAAAGGCAATCAATACGTAAAAGGCGGGCGTGACAATTTCGTAATTGGAATAAGCCCAGCCAAAAATTTTCGGAATGAAGAACGCGCCATAAGCGGCAATGGCGGCAGTAAAGCCCGTAACCAGCGACGCATGGAACGGATTATTAAAAATGTACGGAATCATGCGGAAGGACGCGCCGTTGACAAAACCAGTCGTCAAGAATAACAGCAGGAACGCCGCAAAAAACATTATAAAACTATGTGCTTGCAAACCGAGCAACACAACGATTATCGAGGCGAGCATTAAAATTAGCGAATACAATGTAACTTTGGAGCCGCTGTTGCATTTATCTGCAAGCCAACCGCCAACGGGTCTCATACCCGCGCCGATGAATGGTCCTAAAAACGCGCCCCAAGCCATGCTGACTTCTGGGAATTCATTAGTTAGCAAAAGCATTAACGCCGCCGAGTAGCCGATAAATTGTCCGAAGCCGCAAGTATAAATCCACGTCATCAGCCACGTATGCTTGTTGCCGAAGATTGACAGAATACTTTTCGGGCTTTGCTTAGGCAACGGCAGATTGTCCATAAAAATCCAGATTAAAACGAGCGTCAAAACCGTCGGCACTGCCCACGCGTAGCAAACCGATTGAATATAAACTTCCGCGCCCGTTTTTACGTTGATTAGCGGAGCACCGAAAATGCCGCCAAAACTCATGCCCAATAAAATCGGCGCAGTCAAATAAATTAACGAGACGCCCAAATTGCCGACGCCCGCATTGATTCCGAGCGCAAGCCCTTTATTTTTTTTCGGGAAGAAAAATCCGATATTCGCCATTGACGAAGAAAAATTGCCGCCCGCGATACCGATTAACGCAACAAGCATGAAGAGCGTATCATAGGAAGTCGAGGTATCTTGGAGCGCGGTGCCCAATCCGATTATCGGCAAAAGTAAAAGTGCTGTAGAAAATAACGTCCAGTTTTTGCCGCCGAGTAATCCCGGCATGTAAGTATAAAATAGTCGACACGTCGCGCCGACAAGCCCCGGCAATGAGGCAAGTGTAAAAATTTCTGCTTGAGAAAAGTTAAAGCCGATTTGATTCAACTGCGCGGCAATCGTCGCCCAAAGCGTCCAAACGACAAATGACAGCGTTAAAGCCCAAGTCGAAGTGTAAAGATTTTGTTTGGCAATTTTTTCGCCGAACTTTTTCCAGAACGCTTCGTTTTCGGGATCCCACTTTGCCAAAATTTGTTTGCGCGTCGGATTTTCGCCCAGCGATTTTAAAATATCTTCCGCCATAATTATCACTCTCCTTTTGTCAAGAAATTTTAGCAAAAAATTTTTTCTACGAAAGTGATAATAATCACACGGCAAAACAAAAACGCGGGTATAAAATACCTGCGGAGGTTGAGAAAATGGATTCGATGATTCGGCAATTCTACGAGATACCTGGCAAGGTTGTTGCATTGAAGACCGGCGAATATCTCTTCCGCGAGGGCGATCACGCAAAATATTTTTACTTCGTGCGTAGCGGGCAAATTTTTATAACAAAGTTTGCGGAAAGCGGGCGTGTTTTATCGTTGCGCGCAAAGCGAAAGCGTGGTATAATACAAATAGT
>CAMJKR010000395.1 GCA_946406415.1 uncultured Selenomonadales bacterium
TAGATTTTAGCAAAACTCTTTCGAGTTTCAATTCTACTTTTATATAACAGGAGATTAGAAGGTCGGCTATTGCTGAACTTGATAAACAAATTGCTCTGAAATTTCCACGAGCTAGAACGAACTTTGTAGCGACGATGTAAGGGGCGATAACTTTTGATAGAAACTTTAAAGGAGAAAATTTGCTTAGTATTGTTCTCCTTGCTTATCGTTGGTTTTGTTATCGAATCAACTGAAAGAATGCCGCCTAATGCGATTGTATACGTTGACGTTAAAACTAAAAATTACTTTGGCGAACCTACTGCTTTAGATAAAATGTATTTAGGACATAAGCTTTCCAGAACAACCCTTAGAAACGCTTGGGATAAAGACTATAAACCCGAAGAAACAAGTAGGAATCGCGGTGATTTTATTGGTTACGATAGAAGTTTAATAGTAGCTTGCTTGGCAAAGATAGGTTTTTTGCCTGAAATTAAACGTTGGAACTCGGACGGAACATGGAATTACTGATTTCTTCAACGTGTCGCTGGACTATCTGTTAGGAAGGAGTAACAACCCGCAGAGGCTTTAGAAAGGGGAAATTCTATGGAAGTAATTGAAAGCAACTTGTCTGTTGTTGAGAAAATCGTTTATGACGGTATCAATTTGTTTATCAAGTTCGTCGATAACAGTTAGTATATTTATCGCAATTTTCCCCATACGATTTTTACCGAGTTTAGAATTGCTCCGTCAAAAGGTGCATTTCTCAATCAGCGAATCAAACCGTATTTTAAAGGCGAGCCTTGCGCTAGTCCGGTACATTGAAAGGAAACCAGAAACTATCGGGCATGAAAGCTACGGCAGTGTCAAGAGTTTTGTGTAATTAGGATTGTTGATTTGACGCCTTTCTTTCAAAGAAAAATTTTTCGAGTGCCTTGAAAGAAAAGGAATCGCGTAACGGAGCCTTTCTTCGACCACGTATTTTACCTTTCACCAACTCACCAAAAGTTGGCGTTTTTAGGCGGTTTGCTATTTACACAAAATCGCTGACACAATCGTAAAGCTACACCGTTACACTGAATAATAATCCAGCTGTAAGGATTACATTTATCGTGCCTTTGCTGAATAAATTCAACGAGCGGAGCACACAGCTTTTCAAATTCTTCAAGGTCACGTTCGCTTCATTTAGTTTTATCCATAAAGCACTTCCTTTCACTCATCAAAGTTTTCTGGAATGATATTACTTCAGTAATACTACGATAGAGGCGGCAAGTGCAAACCCTCTCACAAAGCCAAAGAATTTTTCGCGGGTCATGAAACTATCAAAAAATTCTTTTAATGTATTCATTTAATCACCTCTCACACGCGGTCTGCTTGGTTAGTCTTCGACAATTTCAAACCCTTCAGCAGTACCCCTAACTTTAACCATTTTGAGTTCGCTTGATTGACTTACGGGAGTGTCGTCTGATTCAAGGTGCGGGCTTGGTGTTGTTTTCTGGCGTTCGTCTAAAAGCCGACGGAACTCCAAATCTGCCCGACGGAGTTTTTCTTTGCGTGCAACCATTATCTCCTCTAAGTCTTACATTGTTAGTGTTGCCGAAGGTAAACGCAACAACGCCTCGACATAAGGTTGGTTTCTCAATTCAGGGTCAAGAAGTTTCGCTAAATTAATGATTTGCTCGGTGTAGGAGTTAAGCTCACCACCAACAGCTTTTTCTGAACGCTTGGAGAGTAATTGTAATTGCTTTTCGAGCGTTTCTTGTACAAGCAAACTCATGTTTTCACCTCAATAGCAGTAATGGATAATGCCAATCGGCAATAGTTTTATGTCGCCGCGCCAAGTGATACCACGCGCCCATATGAAGGTCAAATGTGTCACGTCGTCTAAGAATACGGCGCACTGCTTAAGCGAATCAAAGCTTATGGAACGTGTAGCCTTGTTTATGACAACGGGCACAGAGCGCGTTTTGCTAGTAATTTCGCCGTGCAGTAACCAGAGCATGTGCGGTTGCGATATTATAATTTTCTTGCACGCGTTAGTTTTCAAAGTCATTTGTTTGGTGCCGTGCTTAGACAGTTGCCACTTAAGGACATAGCCAGTCTCACGATTGCGCACAATGCCGCGTTGATTCATTTCATAGCGCGGGGCTTGCGGGATTATTTCAAAGCTCATGATTCACCCAAAAATGTGGTTACGTCTGCCTGCTTTTCCATTTGGTCAGTGAGCTGGTGAAATTGTTCCTCGAATTTGTTGAGCGACTTATGAGCTACCGACCAGCGTTCGTGATTGTCAATGAATCCTTGCCAACAGAAGAATTTGCCGTTCAAACTATCGACCATGCGCTGTGCAGTAACATAATGTCCAAGATATTTGAAAGTTGCTGATGTAAGAGTATTAAGCATGTTTATCCTCCTTAAAACGGGGTATCATCAACAGGTTCGCCGTCGAAGTCATCGTCGGCTTTTTTCTTGCTGTCGGCGAATTCCCAATTCTCAACGACAATTTCAGTAGCGGTGCGCTCCTTGCCGTCCTTGTCTTTGTACTTTGACGTTTGCAAACGTCCTTCAACGAGAATCCTACTGCCT
>CAMJKR010000396.1 GCA_946406415.1 uncultured Selenomonadales bacterium
GATAATTGCGCCCGTAGCCGTCCGATACTTCGACGACTTCGCCTTTTGCGCCAACTTTTTTAACATCTTCCTGCAATATAACTTTCATGTCAATTCCTCCTTAACTCGCGCAAGTCTATCAGAAATTTATCAGATTGTAAATCTATACTGCCGTCAAAGAAGGTGAGACTTTGCTAAAAATTTTATTGGCAGACAGGACGACGGGCAGAAATATTCTTTGGGCGAACGCCGAATTCGGAGCTAAAGAAATTCAGCCAGCGCAAATTCATTTGATTAAGCTGCACCATGAAAAAGTTCGTGAGCTTCAAAAGTTCCGCACGAAAATCCGCGCCGAAATTTTCACGCCGCCTGAAGTTTGCAAAATCCAAAACGATTTAATTACCGCTGATAAAAAATCGTGGACGGATTACATTGACGCAAAATTTTTAGAAATTACTTGCGGCGAGGCTCCTTACCTCGTCGGTCGCTATAATGCCGTAACGGGCGAGCCGATTGAAATTAATCAGCGCGTCGGACTTCTGGATAGAAAACTCCGCGTCGTCGGCAATGAAACTTCAACCGTCATCGACTGGAAAGAATTCGCAACCCGCGCAGTGCAAAGCGTCTACGGCTACGAATTTCAAGGCGATAATCTTTTTTTAGCGCGGAAAAATGTTTTTGAGACCGTCATTGATTATTACGCGGAAAAATTTTCTCGTCAGCCGCCCGAAGATTTTTTACGCAACGTCGCCGAAATTATTTCGTGGAACCTGTGGCAAATGGACGGCTTAACTTGCGGCGTGCCCTATGGCGTTGAGCCAAATTTATTTGCTACGGAAAAATTTTTTTGCGAGATTAAAGATTGGCACGAAAATAAAATCGTGACGTTTAAAAGTCTTTTGGGAGGAAGGGGACGCCGATGAAATTTTTCGATGAGGCTTTTCAATACAGATTGATTTACGTTTTTAAGATTGACGACAAAGCGCACAACGGACTTTTAAAAATCGGCGAAACTGCGATTAAAGCTCCCGAAAAAAATTTGTGGGACATTGCCCGCGCCCGAATCAAAGCTTACACCAACACCGCCGCAATTCCCTTTGAACTCGTGCACGTCGAACTTGCCGTAAAAAACAACGGGCAACCCTTCCGCGATTATGACGTTCACCGCGCACTTAAAAAATTCAATAAAAAACTTCCAGGCTCCACCGGTCGCGAATGGTTTAAAGTTGACCTCGCTACAGTCAAAGAGGCTATCAAGTCCATAAAGCAAGGCAAAAAATTTTTTCCGCGCGTGAGGTCAGACGAAACTCCTATAAATTTCCGCCCCGAACAAGACGAGGCAATTAATCTTACCGTCAAGCACTTCAAGAAGGGCAACGATTTCCTCTGGAACGCCAAAATGCGTTTCGGCAAAACTCTCTGCGCCCTGCAAGTCGCTAAGCTCATGAATTTTTCTAAAACGATTGTCCTCACGCACAGACCCGTTGTCGACAGCGGTTGGTACGACGACTTTAAAAAAATTTTCCACGACACCGATTATATTTATCTCAACAGGGGCGACGACATTGCCGGCTGTAAAAATTTCGTTTACTTCGCCTCGATTCAAGACCTGCGCGGCTCCGAAATTGTCGGCGGCAAGTTCGATAAAAATTCCGCTGTCTTCGATACCGCGTGGGATTTTGTTATCGTCGACGAGGCGCACGAGGGCACGACTACCGCGCTCGGCGACAACGTTATTAAAAATATCGTCAAGGATAATTCAAAGTTCCTCGCGCTAAGCGGCACGCCCTTTAATATTCTCGACGACTTTTCGGAAGAAAATGTTTACACGTGGGATTACATCATGGAGCAACGCGCTAAAGACGATTGGAATAAAGAACATTTCTGCGACCCAAATCCCTACGCCGACTTGCCGCGCATGAATATTTTTACTTACGATCTCGGCAAAAATTTTAATTACGTCGAGGATAACGTTTTCAACTTCCGCGAATTTTTCCGCACCGACGGCAAAAATTTTGTTCACAATGCCGACGTTAAAGCCTTCCTAAATTTGATGATTAAAGCCGACAATTATCCTTACGCCCGCGCAGATTACCGCGAACTGTTTAAGCACACGCTTTGGATTATTCCGGGCGTCAAGGAAGGTAAAGCCCTAAGCAAACTTTTGCAACGCCACGAAGTTTTTAAGTTTTTTAAAATCGTCAACGTCGCGGGCAATGGCGATTCAGACGACGAACCTAAAGACGCCCTTAAAAAAGTTCAAGACGCCATCGCTAATCACGACTACACGATAACGCTTTCTTGCGGTAAATTAACTGCCGGTGTCACCGTGCCCGAATGGACTGCCGTTTTCATGCTCGCTGGTAGCTATTCGACTTCCGCCGCCAATTATCTCCAAACTATTTTCCGCGTTCAAAGCCCCTGCGTTAAAGGTGACTTGGTTAAGCAAAATTGTTACGTCTTCGACTTCGCGCCCGACCGTACGCTTAAAATGGTTGCCGCCTCCGTTGCCGTTTCTGCACGCGCCGGCAAAACTCACGACGTCGACCGCCAAAACCTTCAAGAGTTGCT
>CAMJKR010000397.1 GCA_946406415.1 uncultured Selenomonadales bacterium
CAATTAAAATTAGTTCAGCATTTTTTGCTTTTAAGTTAAATTCAATGGCAGAACGCTCCTCAATGGCGCAGTCGACAACACCGTCGGCACTCTCAACGCTGCTGCCACCGCTTCAATCGCCGATAAAGGTTCAACCACGATAGCCAATACCAAGCAGACTGCTACACATGCTGTTTATAATCTCACTGGTATGCAAACATTAAAAACCGATGGCTCTCTTGAGGACGCTAATGGTACCAAAAAGGTAGTTGATTTGTCCGACACCGCGAATAAAGCTTTGTTCCACAGCGGCGACAAAATTACGCTCACGTGGAAAGAAGACGGCGCATTGGTGAAAAAAGAAGTTGACATAGCAAGTAACACTACTATTGCCCAATTAGCTACTAATCTCTCAGGTGGTAGCCTGACGTTCTCTTTCCAAGCCACTGATTCAGCTAAACTGATTAGCGGCGATTCCAACGCTTACGACCAAAAAGTTTTAAGTGCTTCGGATTTTTCAGAGCTTACCGTAGCGAATGCAGGCGGTGTAGGTCTGTATGCCATTGGTAAAAAAGACGTAAGCATTACCGATATGACAATCTCAGTTACTAGCAAAAGCCCAACTGATGGTTCCACTATCACTAATGTAGACGCGCAAGAATATCTCTCCGGTATTAAAAACATTCAACGCTCTTTCGGTGCTAATGATGAGGGTTCGAATGCAGTTTATACAAGCCAACTGTTCGTTGGTGACACCGATAAAGGTATAGCCTACGGAAGCGGAAACAGTACCAAACTTGGTAATCTGACTATTAACGGTGGTTCAGATGCAGTATTCGAAGATGCTGTAAGTGTCGGGATTTCGGTGAACGGTGGCACTGAGTTTAAAATTGATGCACAAAGCACTATTGATGACCTCAACACGGAACTTTCAAAACGCGGTTATAACGTCAGGGCTTATCTGTTGCAGGCTGGCGATACTGTCACGTACGAAGGCAACAGCGTAACCAGAGGCTCCGGTGAAAACCAAACGACTCTTAAGGCAGTTGCCAATGCGTTGTATTTTGTCGGCGACGAAAACACAAAAATTGACTCTATAGCACTTAAGGGCTATAAAGCCAGTGAATCAGTTGTTAATGCAACCGCTGATACTATTGGCACGATGGCTTCGCTCCAGACTCGTGGAACGGGTTCTTCCAGTGCTGAGCAATCCAGCCCGTTGACATTCTTTGTCGGCGGCGAACCGAATTTCGGCATTGACGTGACAATTAGCAAGATGACGGCCGAATCTTTGCTTGGCTCGAATGCAGAAAACTTTGCAAGCAAATTCCTCACAAAGGAAGGTGCACAGTCCGCTCTTACAACGATTGACACCGCACTCAACAAGGCACTCAACGAGCAAACGAAACTCGGCGCAATGGAAGCACGTTTGGGTTATACCAGCGACAACCTCACGACCATGAACGAGAACCTCGAAGCGTCCGATTCGGTAATGCGCGACGCAGACCTCGCAAAAGAAATGACCAACTACATGAAGTATTCGGTTCTTTCGCAAGCGGCGCAGTACATGCTGGCTCAGTCGGGTCAAAATGCATTCTCCGTACTCAACTTGCTCCAACAATAACAGATTTTGACGCTATCGCAGGATAAGCGGCAACAATCCAGATTTAATAATCACATGACAATTAAAAGCTCGTCGGCGGAATTTGTCGGCGGGCTTTTTGCTTTTGGCGCAGGGGCTTCGTTTTTCCTGTCTGCTTGACAAATAATTGAGCGTATGATAAATTTCGTAACGAAAAGATGAAACCAATAAGATAGTCTCGAACTAAGCTAACACAAACGAAAACCCCCGTCGGAGTGATGAACCGTGCGGGGGTTTCGTTCACCATAACCGGCTGATGACTCCAATTAGGTGGCGGATAAAGGATTAATAACGCCTGCTACTTTTTGAAAAACCGATCGTAGAGATAACTGCCCAAAATTTTAGACAGCACATCCCATACCAATGAAAAGATGGTCTCAAACATCACTAACACCTCCTCTCGTCGGTGTTCTGCTGTAGTGTTCGAGGAGTGTAGCATCAGCAAAATTATATCAGAAAGTTTTCAGGCGTTCAATATTTGATAAAGTCACGTTGCTTGACAAAAAATTGAGCGTATGATAAATTTTGTCTGCTACATAATGAAACAAGACGTGAGAATGGAAGCCTTAGCTATCACAAGCGAAGAAAAACCCCGCGCAGAGTGATGAACTGCACGGGGTCTTCGTTTTAGTCTAACCAGTTGATGAGACCGATTGTCAAGGACACCTGGAATAGCATTCTGCTACTTACTTGATAAACTTGTCGTAAATGTAATTGCCGATGACACCGGAAATCACACCGACGACAAGCGACGTGAGAAAGAATAGTCACCATAGCATTCACCTCCTTCCAAATCAGATTAATGCTGTAGTTGGAAGTGGTAGCATTGAGAGAATTATATCAGAAAGATTTCAGGCGTTCAATATTTGATAAAGCCACTTTGCTTGACAAAAAATTGAACGTGTGATAAATTTTGTTTGCT
>CAMJKR010000398.1 GCA_946406415.1 uncultured Selenomonadales bacterium
AACATTTTCTACAACGACGCCCGTAACTGTTTTGCCTTCGACGACGCCACGCACAACTTTTGAGTTCTCGAAAACACGCACGCCGGATTTTTGCAGATATTTTATAAAAGCGCGTTGCAAACGAATGCCGGGAGGCGAGGGCGGTAAACAAGTCGTCTCGATAACTTCTGCGCGGATTTGAGTTGTAACAACGGAGCGCGAAAAATTCCCCATAACGCCCAAAATCGGCGGAATAATAATCGCGTCGTCATCAGCAGTTTTTAATGATTTTAATTCGTTAGCAAGCTGTTGCTCATTGTCAGTCAGAAGTTGCGCGGCGTCCATGCAAGTAATATCGCGTCCGCCCAAAAGTTTAAGGTCGATTTTGGCAACTTCAAAGGTTTTATCTGGGAAATATTTTTTTAGATTATCGGCAATCATCGCCGCGTAAAAATCTTTCAAGCCCTTTATCTCGACGACGAAAATTTTTTTCTTATTAACAAGATTGCTGGCGTCCATAGATTCGGGGACGAGGCAAGAATATTTCAGCGTGCCAACGGCAGTGATAACGGGAATTTGCGCACTTAATCTGCCAACGTAGGGAAGATTCGCCTGCGCGGCAACGTCGCAGAAAAATTTCGCCGCCGAATCAATAGCTTTAAGCCCGATTTTTTTATATGGGTGATGAGCGGGCAAATTTTTAATCGCGGCGTCGGGAGCTTTAGCGTTTAGAATATCAATCGTGCCACTCATTAACGGTAAGGAACCGGAGCCATAAGTCAGCAACGTAACTTTTTGTTGGTGATTAGCCGCAACAGCCGCCGCCATAAATCCCGCAAGCCCGCCGCCAATTACAATAACATCTGAAATTTTCATTGCGGCGCACCTCCTCCGATATTCATTGAGAGTTCGTAGATTGAGCGCGTCATTTCAGTTTCGCGTAATGTCCTGCCCAAAAGCACAGGGCGAATTCCTTTCCAACGTCCTTGCAAAAATTCTTTCATGCGAGTTAGGGAATCTTTAGCAGTCGATTCGACGCCCATATCAGCGAAAACAGCCGCCGCCCGCAACGCGCAGAAATTACCTTGACAAGTGCCCATGCCTATACGAGTTCTGCGTCTAACGTCGTTGACAATAAAGCTGGTATCGTCTTTGCAAATTTCCTCGACTTCAGCGCGTGTAACGTTTTCGCATTCGCAAACTAATTCGCGGCTTTCAGGGTCGTTCTCCAGACGCTCAACAACTTTTTTAAATCTGTCGACGCCTAAACGAGTTGCCGCAAGATTAACACCGTAAGACGGGAAAAATTTCTTAGCGCGGTCTTTATCAGCTTGCGAAACTTCTTCAACGAGCGGTTCCTCAGCCGTGCGACAAGGCGTCGTGTTGTTAAGCTTAGCGCAAATTTGGTCGCACATTTTTTCCGCCATAAGCCGATAAGTCGTAAACTTGCCGCCGACGATTGTAAAGAAACCCTTTAAGCCGTCGCGTTCGTGGTCGACGATTGCAAAGCCGCGAGAGGCACTGCGCCCAACTGCGCCGCCCGGCGGAATATAAAGCGGTCTACTACCTGCAAACGTGCGCAAAATTCTAAAGTCGCGCAAGTCCTCAAAAGTTTCCTCGCCAATTTTTAAAAGGCTCTCGACTTCCTCGCGTGAAGTGCTCGTATCTTCAGGGTCGGGCACGCTCATTGACGACGTACCCAAAATTGTAATTGAACCGTGCGGAACAAAAATATCGCCGTCGCTTGACTTGTGCAAACGATTGACTACGTGATTAACAATGCGCTGATTGAACGCAATTAAAGTTCCCTTGTCCGGTTGAACGCCGATTTCCACGCCCGCCAATTTGCCGACGAAACCAGCCCAGCCGCCCGCCGCATTAACCGCAATGTCACAGCCGATTTCGTATTCTTCGCCGGTAAATTGATTGCGAACTTTAACGCCGCGCAGTTCTCCGTTCACCGTATCAAAGCCGATAACTTCTGTGTAAGTCTTGAGTTGTCCGCCGTAGCGTTTGGAAGAATCAATCAGTTGCCACGACATGCGGAAGCCGTCAACCGCCGCATCGGGGACAAGATACGCGCTCTTAACGTGCTTTCTTGAAAGTCGCGGCTCCAATTTAAAAGCCTCGTCCAAAGTTATAGGCGTCGCCTCAATGCCACTGTCCGCACAACCTTTAACCCAAAGTTCCTCGTAAGCCTCATCGTCAATATCAAGCCGCGTGAACATGCCGCCGCAAGGCTCAACGCAACTTTTGCCGATTTTGCGCATGATTTGGTTTTCGATAATACATTCCCGCGCCGCTTCCTGGTCTTTAACGGCATAACGCCCACCGCTGTGCAGAAGTCCATGATAACGCGAGCTTGCACCGTTAACCAAGTCATTTTTCTCGACGAGCAGAGCTTTGACGCCGCGCATTGATAAATCGCGCAAAATTCCAAGCCCCGTTGCTCCACCGCCGATTACAACGACCGTTGTTTTTTCCATACTGCTCACCTGCTTTGTTGAAACTCTCCTGAAAAAACCATACAAATTTTATAACACATTTGCGCTTTGGTCAA
>CAMJKR010000399.1 GCA_946406415.1 uncultured Selenomonadales bacterium
GGCCACCGTTCGGTTGGCGGTATGCGCGCCTCAATTTATAATGCTATGCCGATTGAGGGCGCGGAGGCTCTTTCCGACTTCATGAACAAATTCCGCCAGGCAAATGCTTAAAATTAATCTGCCGCAAATACTCTTCAGCAAAATTGTTCGGGCGGTCGTCGAATTTGAGTTGATTGACGACGGCGACAAAATTTTAATTGGCGTGTCGGGCGGTAAGGACAGTTTACTTTTGACTTATGCGCTTGCCGTTCTTAAGCGACGCGCTAAAAAAAATTTTTCGCTTGCCGCGCTTACGATTGACCCGAAGTTCAGCGACGATTTGAGCGAAAAACTTTCTGCCGTCAAAAAGTTTTGCAACGAGCTTGGTATTAAGCATGAAGTCCGCGAAGTTGACATTGCCGGCTTGATTCGCGAACAGGAAAATAAAAGTCCGTGCTTTACTTGCGCATATTTCCGCCGCGCAGCAGTTAATCGTTATGCAAATGAAATCGACGCGAATAAAGTTGCCTATGCTCACCACCTCGACGACGCCGTTGAAACTTTTTTTATGAGTTTGCTCTCCAGTGGGCAGTTGACGACATTTCAGCCGAAAACTTTTTTGGACAGGACAAATATAACGGTGATTCGTCCGCTGGTTTACGTTCGTGAGGCAGAGGTAGAAAATTTCACGCGAGACTTTGACGTTTTAAAATCGCCGTGTCCATTCGACGGCTTAACTAATCGTCAGCGGATAAAAAATTTAATCGTCGACTTGGAGAAAGATTTTCCCGACTTGTTTAACCACTTAGCGGCGGCAATGCGAAAAGATTCAATCGGCGAGCTGTGGGACGTGCCTAAAACTCGTCAGCAAATGCGTGCAGAATATTTTGCTTTAAAATTTGGGGGAAGTCATCATGTTTAAAGATTTATGGCAGCGTAGAGTTGCGCTCGTCGAGGCGGATTTAATAAAAGAATTGCGCCGAACAGAATCGCTTGACGAAAATTTAATGCGGGCAATAGAGTACAGCTTAATGGCGGGCGGCAAGCGGTTGCGACCAATACTTTTAATGGCGGCGGCAGATGCGATTAACGGTAGCGGCGAAAAATTTATAACGGTAGCCGACGCGCTGGAAATGATTCATACGTATTCGCTGATTCATGACGACTTGCCGCCAATGGACGACGACGACTATCGACGCGGGAAATTGACGAATCATAAAGTTTTTGGCGAGGCTACGGCGATTTTGGCGGGCGACGCGCTTTTGACATTGGCTTTTGAAGTTGCACTTAGACAAGAAAACGTTCCGCCCGAAATTTTGTTAAGAGTTTTAACGGAGATAAGCATAGCCTCAGGCGCGGCGGGCATGGTCGGCGGTCAAGCGGTTGATTTGCGCTCGGAAGGCGTTCAGATAGATTTTGCGATGCTTAAACTTATGCACAGCGGCAAAACGGGCGCATTGTTTAAAGCGGCGATTCGTTCGGGCGCGATTTTGGCGGGAGCTTCCGAAAAAAATTTAGATGCCCTCACGCGCTACGCTGAAAATTTCGGGCTTGCCTTCCAAATTACCGACGATATTTTAGACGTGACCGGCGACGAAAAAATTTTAGGCAAGCCGACCGGCTCCGACGAAAAAAATCATAAATCAACTTACGTAAGCTTAACTTCCCTTGACGAAGCTAAAAAGCTTGCGCAAGCGGCAGTTGACGAGGCATTGGACGCACTGAAAAATTTCGGCTCGGAGGCAGATTTCTTGCGTGAACTCGTTAAATATCTGATTGCCCGCGAAAAATGATAATTGACAATTACAGCGCAAAAGTTTATTATCGACGAAGTAAAATTTTAGGAGGTAGAAATTTATGCCAATGATGGATTTGAGCAAGTACGGTATCACCGGCACGCCTGAAGTCCTTTACAATCCGACTTACGAAGTTATGTTCAACGAGGAACTTAAACCGGGCTTGACCGGCTACGACGTTGGACAAGAAACTGAACTCGGCGCAATTAATGTTATGACCGGCGTGTTCACAGGTCGCAGTCCTAAGGACAAGTATATCGTTTATGACGAGACGACCAAAGAAGGCGCACCCGGAGAAATTTGGTGGACAACTCCAGAGTATCCTAACGATAACAAAAAGTGCCCTATCGAAACTTGGCAGAAACTTAAGAAAATCGCTATCAATGAGCTTTCCGGCAAACGCCTCTTCGTCGTTGACGGTTTCTGCGGAACTCATAAAGATACCCGCATGAAAATTCGTTTCTTGCTTGAGGTTGCTTGGCAGGCGCATTTCGTCACCAATATGTTCATTCGCCCGAAAACTCAGGAAGAATTCGACCAGGAACCCGATTTTGTCGTTTTCAATGCCTCCAAAGCTAAAGTCGAAAACTATAAAGAACTCGGTTTGCGTTCGGACACGGCGGTTGTTTTCAATGTTACCGATAAAGAAGCTGTCATCATCAATACGTGGTACGGCGGCGAAATGAAAAAAGGTATCTTCAGCATGATGAATTATTTCTTGCCGCTGAAAGGAATTGCCGCAATGCATTGTTCC
>CAMJKR010000400.1 GCA_946406415.1 uncultured Selenomonadales bacterium
CCAAACGTTGAAACTTGATAAAGTCCTTCGTAGCCTTTGACGTCGCGCCACTGTTCGTCGGGCAGGTCGTTAAGGTCAAGCGAATAGTAAGAATCGTCGAGTTTATCCGTATCCTTCTTGTCAATCATAGCGATGACGGTTTAAATGGCGGTGCGTTCGCGGGACGTAAGGTTGGGAATTTTAAGCAAAACGTTTTTCGCTTCAGTGATAGTCATAAAAATCGCTCCTTCGTGCTTTACAAAACACGCTGAAACGCTTAGAATCAAAAAATAATTTGACCCGGCGTTTCATGTGTTAATTAGTTTCTTGAACGAAATTAATTTAGCACAAAGCAAGCGACAGGTCAATTTTTTCATGCTTTAGATATTCGACGCGCTGGTAGGAGCGGCGTTCCCAGTAGTGCTTGACCAATTTGGACTTTCTGCGGCGTTCTTCGTATTCGTCTTCACGTTGATGATAGCCTTTGTGTTCGTTCATACCTGTGTACCCGAAACTAAAGGTAAAACACTTGAGGAAATCGAACATTACTTCCGCAGTTTAGATAAAAATTAATTTGGGAGGAATGAAAATGAAACTTTCAATTTGCTCGGACGTATTTGGAAAAATTCCGTTCGGCGACATGCTCGACAAAGTCAAAGCTTATAGCATTGGCGCAGTTGAAATTACGACTGGCGGCTGGGGCGGCTGTCATTATGTTCCGTCGGCTCGCGACCTTTTGGACAATCCCGCTAAGTTGCAAGCGTTCAAAGACGAACTCGACCGCCGCAACATTGCTATTTCCGCGCTGAACTGTTCGGGCAATCCACTCGTTAACAATTCAATGGGCAAAGCTCACAGTCAAACCATTCACGACACGGCGGAACTTGCCGGCAAACTCGGCGTTAAAACTATCGTCACAATGTCGGGATAGCCTGAAGCTAAAGCTGGCGACGTTACTCCCAACTGGATTACTTCGACAATTTCTTGACCGGAATATGACGGCATTAACTATATGGTTGAAGCCGTTAAATATCAGTGGGAAGTCGCCGCCAAATGGTGGACTGAATACGCGCAATTTGCCAAAGACAACGGCATTGAGAAAATCGCCATTGAAGAATTCCCTTGCCAACTCGTTTACAATGTCCGTAGTCTTAACAAGCTCGTCGAAGTTGTCGGCTCCGATTTGGGCAAAATGATTGGCATGAATCTCGACCCATCGCATTTGATGATTCAAGGCGCGGAACCGATTGCCGCCGCTCGCGCTCTCGGTGAAAAGATTTTCTACATACACGGCAAAGACGCCCGCATTGAGCGTTATAAAGCTGACGTTGACGGATTGTTGGAAAATCTGCCCGTCGATAAATCCGTTGACAGGACTTGGAATTACGTTGCAGTAGGTTGCGGGCGCAACTTGCAATGGTGGAAAGAATTTTTCTCGGTATGCCGCATGATGGGTTATAACGGTTATGTCTCGCTTGAAATGGAAGATTTAACTATGAGCGTTGAAGCCGGTTTGCAAACGTCCATTGACGCGCTTAATCAAACTATCAGCAAATAAATTACAATCCATAAAAATTTTATCCCCGTTCAAACGAGCGGGGATTTTTTTATAGCTAAACAGCGGCAGGAAAATCGCGGCGGCAATAGAATTAACTTTGCGAAAAAATTTTACGGAGGTCTAAGCATGAAAGATTACAAAAGCGAAAGTATAAGAAATGTAGCGTTCTGCGGTCATGGCCGCTCAGGCAAAACCAGTTTGCTTGAAGCGGCACTTTTCGACAGCGGTGCGACCACTCGTCTCGGCAACGTCGATCAAGGTACCGGCGTCCTCGACTTTGAGCCTGAAGAAACTAAGCGCAAAATGTCAATCAGCGCGTCGCTTGCGGCTCTTGAGTGGAAAAATTTTAAAATCAACGCGCTTGACGTGCCCGGTTTCCCCGATTTCGTCGCGGAAATGCACGGAGCTTTGGCGGCGGCGGATTCGGCGGTTATCGTCGTAAGTGCAAGCGCGGGCGTCGAAGTTGAGACCGAAAAGGCTTGGAGCCTCGCCGAAAAGCTTAACTTGCCGCGTGCGTTCTTCGTTACCAAAATGGATCGTGAACACGCCGATTTTGAGAAAGTTCTCGCCGACCTTAGAAATAAATTCGGCAATAGCGTCGTACCTGTTCAAGTTCCCGTCGGCAAAGAGGACAGCTTTAAAGGCGTTGTCGATTTGATTAAATCGTTCAGCAAAGTTAACAATGATGATGAGGCGATTGACGCGGCGGCAGTTGCTGACGAAGTGGAAGATAAACGCCTGGAAATGTTGGACATTGTAGCCGAATTCAACGATGACTTAATGGAAAAATATCTTGAGGGCGACGTTGAGGACTTGGACGAAAAAGAAATTTCCGAAGCTTTAGCGCAAGGCATTCGCGAGGCTAAAGTTTTCCCCGTATTTGTCGGCTCCGCGCTTAAAAATATCGGCGTTAAAAAATTCCTCAACAGTATCGTAGAATTTTTCCCCGCGCCCGATTCCAAAAACTACAGCGGAATTAATCCCAAAAC
>CAMJKR010000401.1 GCA_946406415.1 uncultured Selenomonadales bacterium
AATGCACGTTGCAAAACCGGCACAGTTTGTGTCCATGAAGCGTAAATATTCTGGAAGATAATAAACTTTCCCTCCACTGCTGTCAAGTCAGGAATATTATCCGCCGTCGCTTTATAATCCGGATTAATTTTGGCGTCGTCAGGCAAATTTTTTATAGGGGAATTTTTCTCAAGTTTGCTGTCCAGCCAAGGAGTGTCGTCGAACGGGAAATCCGGATTGTAAGCGTGCATGTAGTCGCGGCTTGCACTTTCGCCGATAACTAAAATAATCGTGCCGCCCAAATTATTTTCCGCAGAAAGTTTTAAGTCGGCAAGACGTTCGGCGCGGTTTTGATTGTAAAGTTGAGTTTGCGCCGCGTAATCGGTGACGGTTTTATACAAGCCCGCCATTGAAGTTTTCGGGACGTAATAAATCAGCGCGGCAAAACTTAAAATTAATGCAATCGCCGCCGCCGCTAGTTTAGTGGTTGGTGGTTGGTGGTTAGTGGTTAGAAATTTTTTGTGCGCTTTGTAAATTAGCCGCAAGAAAAATCCAATCAACAAAAAAATTATCGCGGCAGTCGGCAAACCTATCATTGCGCGGATAAATTCGCCCGCCTCGTGCCAATTCGTCAGATAAATCGCCATTAGCGACGCCGGTGATAAACAATGCCACGTCATGCAATAATAAATCAGCTCGACCAGCGGGATTATCCAGAAAAATAAACTCAACACGCAAATTATAATCGGCGAACGAAAAACTATCAGTGCACTCGTCAAAAAAATAAAAATCGCCGTACCAACCGCGAAATCATAATAAATCAGCGACATAAACCACTGCCGCTGATAAGTCCACGTATACAGCAACGGGAACATCACCAACCAGGCAATTCCCGTTAATAAATTTGGCAAATGAGCCTTAGAAAATAATTTTTTGCCCGATGAATATTGAATCAGCCACAAAAGCGCGATTGTTAACGGTATCGGCGGCAAAAAATATTGCGGCGCGGCGGGTTGTCCAATGTCAATGTAAAAAACTTCGCCGAGATAATAATACAACGCCGCTTGAGCCAAAAAGATTTTTTTATCCGACATGTTGCAAGTTAGTTTGGTAACGGACGCTGATAGAAAAACGGTTTATAAGTCACGTAGCCGATTTGCCGCGAATTTAAAATGGATTCGGTGCCGCCGACGAAGAGAATCCCGCCGGGCTTGAGTGCCTTAAAAAAGTTCGCGTAGAGCTCGGCTTTAGCCTCTTCCGTAAAATAGATAACGACGTTGCGGCAGAGGATAAGGTCAAAATTTGTCTCGAAGCGGTCTTTTAAGAGGTTGTGGCGTTTGAAGTCGACGGGCATTTTAATTTCCGGCTTGATAGCAAATTTGCCGTCGGGCGTCTTGGTGAAGTATTTAACTCTGCGGTCAGCGCGCATGGATTTAATTTCGTCGGCGGTGTAAATGCCTTTCTTAGCCTTGCCGATAATTTCAATGTCCAAATCCGTCGCCAAAATTCTGTGGCGTTTGGAGGGCGTCAATTCCTTCATGATAATCGACAGGGTATAAGGCTCCGCGCCGATTGAACAGCCCGCGCTCCAAATATTCAACGAGTCGTTGCGCTTTAAAAGATACGGAATGATATCGTTCTCAACTTGGTCGAACTTGTCGGGGTTGCGGAAGAATTCGGAGACGTTAATTGTAAGATACTCAATAAAGTCCGCGAATTTCTGCTTGTCCTTAACTGCGTCGTTAAAAAAGCTCGTGTAACTTTTAAACGGCGTCTTTTGAATGAGGTTGTTGATACGCCGGCGCATTTGCTGTTCCTTGTACAGCTGCAAATCGATACCGGTCTTTCTGTTCAGCTTGTCTTTGAAAAGTGCCCAATCCTTGTCGTCCATAATTCTTCCTCCCTAATCATTTTTGTTTGCATTGTAGCAAAGACCAGGAATAATTTCAACCGAAAAAGCCGCGCCCTTAGACACGGCTTTGGAAATTTCTTTATTGGTCGGGGTGACAGGATTTGAACCTGCGACATCAAGTTCCCAAAACTTGCGCCCTACCACTGAGCTACACCCCGTGCGAAAAATTCTACAACGCTTGCGCCGCACTGTCAAGGAGTGATTTATCCATAACAGTTAAGACGACTTCTAAATTTTTTTGCTTGATAAAATCTTTAATGGCTTGAATGGCGACTTTTAGGGCGTCACGTGGCGGATAGCCATAAATGCCGCTTGAGATTAGCGGGAAGGCGACGCTCGTTAAATTATTTTCGGCGGCAATTTTTAGACTGTTAGTGTAGCAGTTGCGCAGAAGATTTTCCTCGCTGAATTGCCCGCCGCGCCAAATTGGTCCCGCCGTGTGAATGATAAATTTCGCAGGCAAGTTGAATCCGGGAGTTATGACAGCCTCGCCCGTTTGAATCGGCGCAAGTTTATCGCAAGCTGCTTGAAGTTCACGATAGCCCGCCGCTCGGAAAATCGCTCCACAGACGCCGCCGCCCGCCAAAAGATTTGTATTCGCCGCATTAACAATCGCATCAACTTTTAACGTC
>CAMJKR010000402.1 GCA_946406415.1 uncultured Selenomonadales bacterium
ATGCTGTAGTCGGTTACGCCGTAATCGGTACCGTACATGCTGGAAGAAACGCCGTCGCTCATCAGTAAATGCGCCCGCGTGGGACCATTAACCAAAGTGACGCCGCCCGAATTGATTTGATAAGCTCCGTTTGCATTTTCGGTAAAGGAAATGTTCATGTAATTTGACAGCTGGTCAACGAGTAAATCGCGCCTGTCGCGCAAGTCATTAGCCGTTGCGCCGGTAACTTCCTGCGTGGTAATTTGCTTGTTAAACAGAACAATTTCTTCCAAAATGTCGTCGACTTGTTTAATCTCGGATTTAAGGTCTTCATACTCGGAGCGAATTTGTTCTTGCAGTTCAGAAGTCGCCGTTTGAAGAATATCGCTTAAATTTCTGCCCTGCTCAATAACATGAGTTCGCGAGGAAGAATTTGAAGCCGTCGTCGAAAGGTCTACCCACGTTTGATAAAATTTATTCAACGCCGACTCAATGCCCAAATTTTTGCTGTCGTCGAAAATCGTTTCCAGCTTGTCATAGTTAACAGCCATAGTCTCGTAGTATTTTTGCGTAGGATTTTCGTTGCGGTATTGAATATCGGCGTAAATGTTGCGGGCGCGTTCGACAGCCAAAGCATCAACGCCCGTGCCAACCATAACATTGCCATGTGCCCCCGGACGCTGTTCGCTGTAAGTCGTCGCCAATGTAACGACTTGTCGAGAATAGCCATCAGTGCCGGCGTTGGTTATATTGTGACCGGTGGTGTCGAGCGACAGCTGATTAGCCATAATGCCGCGCACCATCGTATTTAATCCGGAAAATGTTGCTCTCATATCTCAATCCCTTCTCTCTATTCCTAAAAGCTAACAGCTAGTAGCTAACAGCTAAATATTAGCCTCGAACATGCGCCGCGTCCGCCTGGAATCAGTTTGCGCTCCTGCGCCGTAAGTGTCACTTGCTGAAGTTCGCGCCAATATATTTAAATTAAAATCGACGTAATCCTTTCCCTTTTTTAAGAGCAACTTGACTTGCGCCACTTGATTTTTCAGCCGAAGTTGTGCGTCGGCAGTCTTCTTTAAGAGTTTCTCCGCCACATCACGTTGAATATTTTTGTCCTGTGCGTTGATATACTCCGCGAACGACTCCGTTCCGACTTTCTTTAAAAAGTCCTGCGCCTTCTGCTCGTTTTTGGAAAGGTCGTGTACTACCGCTTCGATTTTGCGAATCGGTTCTTGCACGTCGGGTGAGTTGCTTTCAATAATTTTTATTAGCTCGTCGAAAAGTTCGGGCAAGTGAGCGCACAATATCGCTTGTTCGCGTAAAATTTTAATTGTCTCGTCCATAGCCAAACCCTCAAGCTTTAAAATCAAAATTTTTCTGATGAGTGACGATACCCGCGCCCTTGCCCGAATAAGTCGGTTCAATCGCCGCGCCGCTCAATCGGTTAAGTCGTCCTTGCACGGCGTCTAAGGCGCATTGCGCAAGCACTTGATTATTATTGCGGATTGTCAAAGCGCGGTCGACGTTTTTGCTTAACCGTTCGTGCAGTTGAATCAACTTTTTTTCTGCGGCAAGCGAGGGAGCCAATTTATAAAAATCTTTGGCGTGGGTTGTCTCGGTTACATTTTTATTTGACTGCGACAAGTTCTTTAAAAGTTCGACGCGCTTTTGCTCAAGCTTTTGAATTTTCGCCATGATTAGTTGTTCCTCGTCGAGAAGGTTAGAAAGTCCCCGCATGTCAATTCCGACTAATGCGTTGCGTTTCTTTTCGCCGAGCGTCGCTAATTTGTCGTAATTTTCGCCGAGCTTGTCGAGTGTTTCAATCAAATTCTGCCACATGTCCGCCGCCTCAGAAACGATTAGTCAAAATACTTGCCGCGATGTCTTGCGCCGAAACGAAATATTGTCCGGCAGCAATTTTCGCTTGAATATCGCTAACTTTATCCTCGCGAACGTCAGAAACGCCTTTAAGTTTGTTAAGCATTTCGCTAAAACTCTGCGCCTCTTTAGAAGGGGTAAATGCGTCGCTTTTTTGCACGCTGGGGACGTAGCCGATTGAATTTGAGTATCTCGTCGCCGCCACATTGGAATAATAATTTGTGGACGAGTTTACGTTGTTAACAATCATGATTTTCACCACCTGTTTTGTGTTTGCCTATATATCGAAATATTTTTCCTTTGACTTAAAACTAATGTAAAAATTGAAGTCCGTGCCAACAACTGGTATAATTGTCGCGAGGTGAACTTTGTGAGCAATCTTGAAAAAGCTAAGGCTCGGTTGCGTAGCTTGCCAAAAGATTATACCTACAGTGAGGCGCGACAACTTTTAAATCGTCTCGGTTTTGAAGAGCGCACTCAAGGTAAAACATCAGGTTCGCGAGTTGGTTTTTATCGCCAGAAAGATGATGCCGTTATCTTGTTACACAAACCGCATCCCGGCAATCAAATGAGCGCGGGCGCAGTCAAAGCTTTAGCTAAATTTTTAAACGATAAGGGGGATTTGTGATGGAATATCGCGGCTACCACACGACGCCCGAATTTGA
>CAMJKR010000403.1 GCA_946406415.1 uncultured Selenomonadales bacterium
AACACCGATATGAACGGCGAAAACACCGCGATTTTCTTCGGGCTTAGCGGCACAGGCAAAACGACCCTTTCCACCGACCCGAAACGCTTGCTTATCGGCGACGACGAGCACGGTTGGGACGATACCGGCGTATTCAACTTTGAGGGCGGTTGCTATGCAAAAGTCATCAATCTCGACCCCGTTGCCGAACCCGACATTTACAACGCAATTCGCCGCGACGCGCTCCTCGAAAACGTCACTGTCGACAAGAACGGCAAAATTGACTTCGCTGATAAATCCGTAACCGAAAATACCCGCGTTAGCTATCCGATTTATCACATTAAAAATATAGTTCGCCCCGACAGTCACGGTCCCGCCGCGCAGTCCGTTATCTTCCTCAGCGCAGACGCATTTGGCGTATTGCCACCCGTTTCCATTTTGACTAGCGAACAGTGCAAATATTATTTCTTGAGCGGCTTTACTGCTAAGCTTGCGGGCACCGAACGCGGAATCACCGAGCCGACCCCGACTTTCAGCGCGTGCTTTGGTCAAGCCTTCCTCGAATTGCACCCGACTAAATACGCCGAAGAACTCGTTAAACGCATGGAGAAGAGCGGCGCGAAAGCTTACCTCGTCAACACCGGCTGGAACGGCACCGGTAAACGCATTTCCATTAAAGACACTCGCGGCATTATCGACGCAATTCTCGGCGGCGCAATTAAAAACGCTCCGACTAAGAAAATCGCAATCTTCGATTTGGAAGTTCCGACTGTACTCGAAGGCGTCGCAACTGAAATTCTCGACCCGCGCAACACCTACGCCGACCCGACTGAATGGGATAGAAAAGCTGAAGATTTAGCAAGCCGCTTTATCAAGAACTTCAAGAAGTACGAATACAACGCGGCTGGTAAAGCTCTCGTTGCGGCAGGTCCTCATCTCGACAAATAATTTTTGACTTAACAAAATAAAAAAGCCTCGCTCGTTTCGACGCGCGGGGTTTTTTTCAATTATGAATTATGAATTAGGAATGGAGAATAATTTTATGAAGGCTTTATACTTAGATTGCGCGGCGGGCATTAGCGGAAATATGTTTCTCGGCGCGTGTCTGCAACTGGGCGTGCCCGAAAAATATCTGCGCGGCGAACTCGATAAACTCAACTTGCCGCGTGATTTTGAAATCGAAATTTCTAACGTCAGCAAGAACGGAATCGGTGCGGCTTATGTCGACGTAAAACTTGCCCGCGATTTTGAATCTGAACTCGACCGCCCGAATATTCGACACCTGCACCGCCACGAACATATTAAAAACCACAGCCACAGAACTTTTGCTGATATAAAAAAAATTATCGACGCTTCGGAGCTTAACGAATCAGTTAAAATTCACGCGCTGGCGATTTTCAACGTGATAGCTAAGGCAGAAAGCAAAGTTCATCAACGCCCAGCCGACGAGGTTACTTTCCACGAAGTCGGCGCGATTGATTCGATTGTTGATATTGTTGGTTGCGCAATCTGTTTGGATTATCTGGACGTGGAAAAAATTTTCGTCTCGCGAATTAACACGGGTAGCGGCTTCGTTAAATGCGCTCATGGCTTAATGCCGATACCCGCTCCCGCAACCGCCGAACTTTTGCAAGGCTTTAAAACTTATCACTACGGCGCGGAAAAGGAATTGACGACCCCGACGGGCGCGGCGATTATCAATGCACTTGCCGAATACAGTGCGGATTTGCCCGAAGATTTTTCATCGGAGAAAATTGGCTACGGCGCGGGCAGTTGGGATTTGGATATTCCGAACGCGTTGAGAATTTATTTGGGCGAATTCAGCGGGCAAGTTGAGCGGCATTTAGTTAAGCTTGAGGCGAATATTGACGACATGAATCCGCAAATTTATGGCTGGCTATACGAAAGACTTTTCGACGCGGGAGCTTTGGACGTGTGGACGACGGCAATTTACATGAAAAAAAATCGTCCCGCGCAAATGCTCAGCGTTTTAGTCGACGCTCAATACAGGGAACGTTGCATAAAAATTATTTTCGAGGAGACGACAACAATCGGTTTGCGCGTGATAGAAATTGCGCGGCGCGTGGAGGCAGTTCGCAAGATTGCTAAGGTTGAGACGAGTTTTGGCGAAGTGCAATGCAAAGTTAGCGCGTATGACGGAAAAATTGTTTCGATAACGCCCGAATACGAGGACTGCCGCCGCCTTGCCGAAAAAAATTCCGTGCCGCTTAAAGCCGTTTGGCAAGAGGCATTGACTAAGCAAGAGGCGCGGCTCGGATAAAAAATTTAGCTCGGCTATCGTTAAGACAGTCGAGCTTTTTGTTGATAATTTATCGCACCAAAACAATTTCCTCAATGCGTGCACTCTCTGCCTCTGTCTTATTTATGACGCCTGTTTTTTCCATTGCGTCAATAACAACGAGTTGCCTTTGCTTGGCAAGATGGAAGTCTACGTAAGGCGAATAAAGGCTTGGAGCGTTTGGAAGTCCTGCAAGCATGGCGCATTCGGCAATCGTTAACTCGGCAGGCTCTTT
>CAMJKR010000404.1 GCA_946406415.1 uncultured Selenomonadales bacterium
AACGACTTTATCGTAGTAGCCGCCCTTGAAAAATTTGCAGGTGTCTTTATCAATGCCGAATAAGTCGCCGTCGCGATTGTAGTACATTGCCATACCGCGACAACCGCCGCCGCAACGATTTTTATATTCGCAGTCCGCGCATTCGGGATGTCTTTTGAAGTAATCGCCCAATCGCGTGCTCACAAAATTCATGTACGTTTCGTCGTTCAAAATTTCTTTCAAGCTCTTGTCGGTTATCCGCGAAAAATATTTTTTGTTGCCTTGAGCGTAACTCATCGGCATACATGGAACAACATAGCCGTCGTAATCAATCTGCATGAAGTTGCGGGCGTGTCCGCACACGCAATAATTATCGCAGTTAAAATTTTCAGCCATTTTGACAATCGGAATTTCATATTCGGTCGTGCTGATGCCTGTAAAAATTCCCGACAATTTCAGTGCTATCGGTGCTCCGTCGGCAATGTATTGCGGAATGTACTCAAGAAAAAAATTGTGCTCTTCTTCACGCGTCAAAAGTTTATCTTGCATGTTGAACGCCGCGCCTGCCGCAAAAATTCTTCCGATGCCGACCGAATCGACTCCCATGCTCGCCAAAAGTTTCACGCTCTCGCGAACCGAATCAAGATTTCCTTTGTGCAAATCGAACGACACAAACACTCTAAAATCGTGCTCGTGCAACAGCTTGACCGCCCTGTAAAAAGCTTTTTCCGCGCCGTTAAAGCCTCTCAACCAATCGTGACAACCGACGCCGTCAAAACTTATTTTAAATTTCGGACGCAATTTCCGTCGCTCCAACTCGGCAATAAATTTTTCGTTAATCAAAATGCCGTTGCTGAAAATTGTTTTGATTCGTATGTCTTTGGCAACAAGTTCGTCGACGATTTCCCAAAAATCTCTGCGTACCAATGGTTCGCCGCCGATTAACGACACGTTCTGAACTCCGCACTCCGCCATTTGCGCGATTATGTCCATGCATTGTTCGTGAGTGAACTCTTCGACCTTTTGCGGCGACGACGACATATAACAATGCCGACATTTACAGTTGCATTTGCCGGTTATTAACCACGCAATCGAACGCACAAATCGGTTGTCATGAAATTTATATTCCTGAACGGCTTCGAGCGGCGAAATTTTGTCCGTGACCTCAACATAACCGTCCGCGATAAATTCGTCAATGATTTTGCGTTGCGCCTCGTCGAATGAGTCGCTTGCCGACTTCCCGTTGCAAAGCTTGAGCACGTTAAATTTTTTCGACGGCAGGAATTTGACTTTACGATCCGCGCGATTTACCACACCCGTTGGCAAAAGTTTCCAGCCGCGCAACATGTATTTGCTTTTGAGTCGGTAAAACATCGTGTCACCTCGTTAAAAAAAAACGGCAGGATAACCCCGCCAAAAAAATCTCGTGTTTTCGTCATTTTTTAAGAATATGTTGGTTAAGGTGTGGTGCACTGTTAGGGTCACAGTCACCTTTTGCGCCGCCTGCGACGGCTTGCAGTTCGTCGGCAGAAAGTTCGCCTTCTTCGTCGTCGTGTGACTTCGCCAGATAAGCTTTAGCCTCCGTGAGCGCAATGTCGAGACCGATTGTTTTGGCGAGTTCGCCGAGTTTGATAAGCTGTTCGTCGGTCGCGTCTTCGATGGGAGTTTTGCCGAGAATTTTTTTGACTTCATCCTTGACCGCGTCGTCAGCCACAGCTTGCGCGTAAAATTGTTTGAACTTATCCATGTTGATACCTCCGTTGAGATTTGTTGCCTACTCATATATACGACGGAAAACGCAAACCGTTAGAGCTTCCGCAAAAAAATTTTCACGTTGCGGACGCAATTGCATCGCCGCCATTTTACTTGACACATGCGAAAAAAATCAACTAAAATCTGCGCGGTGATTATTATGACAAAAAATTTATTCGGCAAGCGAAAAATTATCAGCGCGTCGTATCAAGATTATGCGTCCTTGTTTCGGGACAGCCGCACGGCTTTTTCCGAATTGTACGCAAAAAAATCCGCTGCAGAAAATCATCTGTACATCATGATTGAGGATAATTTTCCTGCGGGCTACATTTGCGCGAATTCCGAACGGAATATTCTTTATGTTCAGTATGCGTACACCGTGCCGGAAAGAAGACGTCGCGGAATTTTTACGTCGCTGTTGAAACATCTGATTAAGCTCAATAAAAAATCTGCGATCATGGTTCAAAGCTCCACCACGGACAAAAATCATTTGCAGACCGTCGCCGACGTTTGCGGGCGTTTAGGCTTCCGAAGGCAGCCCGTCTGCAAAACGTTCTGCGCCGATTGGGACAGCCTTTGCGAGTGGAAGGAACAAATTTTCGATAAGTTTATGTCCGACAAGGGCGGCAAGTATCTCGAATTTTTTTCGGCGCAGGAGTTTACGATTTGTTCGTTTGCGGACGCGTCGACGGAGCATTTGGCGCAACTGTATCATTCGCACGAAAATTATTTCGGGAACAAATTCGACGTGAGAAAATATTTCGACGGCTACGAC